>DUUM01000315.1 GCA_012841565.1 Candidatus Epulonipiscium sp.
GGAAAGTACTGGATAGAATCAGGTAAAATCGGTGGTCTTGATTCCGTTTCACCATACGATCGTCCTCCAGTAACAAGATTATCAGATGAAGAATCTACAGCTAAGGCAGAACTTACTACAAACTGTGAAACCTATGCAAGAGAGAATGCATTGAAGTTTATTACAGGCGAGTGGGATGTTACAAGCGATGATGCTTGGGACAAGTATGTTGCAGGTGTTAAGTCACAAGTTTCTGATTTTGATGGAACAATGGAAATGATGTTAGCAACATCAGATTTAGATTCTATTAAATAAGGGTACTAATAATATTAAGGAGAAAATAACTATAGAGACCTCTACTTGTATTTGTAGAGGTCTTTTTTAAAATAATCAGATATTGGAGGGGAAAGATACTGTATGAAGATAAGCAATATGAAAACACAAAATCGCCAAGATCCCCTAGGAATTGATATAAAAAATCCTAGTTTTAGTTGGAATATTGAAACAAAGCAGCAAGACTGGATACAGGAAGCTTACAGAATTCTTGTTTCAGATAATAAAGAAGAGCTAAAGAATGATATAGGAAAGATGTGGGATAGTAAGCGAGTAAACTTGAAAAACATGAACCATATTCTTTATGAGGGTAGCCCCCTAGTTTCTAATAGTCAATATTTTTGGAAGGTGTTTGTTTGGAAAAAGGGGAAAAATGAGCCTACTGTAAGTAATATAAGCTGCTTTACTACTGGACTTTTTGACCAATCAGATTGGCAAGGTAAATGGATTGGCGAAAAGGAAGACCATGTCAATCATATTTATAGGAAACAATTTGAAATAGAAAAAGAAGTAGAGCAGGCAAGCCTATTTGTATGTGGCCTCGGCCATTATGAATTACATATGAATAATGAAAAAGTAAGTGATCACGTATTAGAACCTGGATGGACCAATTATGATAAAAGCTGCTTGTATTCATCCTATGATGTAACAGACTTTCTTAATAAAGGGAACAATGCCATAGGTGTTTACTTAGGGGATGGAATGTACAATGTGCCTGGGGGCAGATATGTTTACTTTGAACGTTCCTACGGTAAGATGAAATTGCTCCTTCAGTTAAATATAAAATATGTAGATGGTACAAGGGATGAAATTGTTACGGATGAAAGTTGGAATCATGCTCCAAGCCCATTAACATTTTCTTGTATTTACGGCGGAGAAGATTACGATGCTAGGTTGGAACAAAGGGATTTTAGTGATCCTGATTTCCCTGAGAATAGCACATGGAAAGCTGTAAGCCTAGTAGAAGCTCCAAAGGGAAAACTGGTTTCACAATCGATAGAGCCCTTGAAGGTAATGCAAACCTACAAACCTGTTAAAGTAGAAGAAATAAAGCCAGGGCTATATTTATATGATCTAGGAAGAAATTTTTCAGGTTGGATAAATATGAAATTAAGGAATCAATTAAATAATGAAGGTAAGGTAGTTGCTTTAACACCAGGGGAAATATTAAAAAAAGATAAAACACCAAATCAGAAAGTAACAGGAGAAGGTTATCAGTGGAAATATATCTTGAATAACAAAGAAATACAAAGTTACTCTCCTAAGTTTACCTACACAGGATTTCGTTATGTTTTAGTAGAAGGGGCTATTCCAAAGGAATTTGCAAGAGAAACTACAAAATTGCCAATTATAGAAAGTCTTATGGGAGAATTTATTTACCCAGATATAGAAGTTGCAGGAGAATTTAATTGTTCCAATCAGCTATTTAATCAAATTCATAAAATTGTCACCCAAGCCATGCTTAGTAACATAAAAAGTGTTTTTACAGATTGTCCTCATCGTGAAAAATTAGGTTGGTTAGAAGAAACCCACTTAATAGGACCATCTATTATGTATAACTTTGATGTGCAAACCCTTTATGAAAAAATAGAAGATGACATGGCCCAGTCCCAGCATGAAAGCGGTTTAGTCCCTGATATTTCACCAGAATATGTAACTGGTTTTGATCGGTGGCATGAAGGATTTTTGGATTCCCCAGAATGGGGAAGTGCTTGCATTATTAATCCATGGCATCTGTATAAAAAATATGGGAACACCAAGGTTTTTACAAAACATTATAGTACCATGAAAAAATACATGGATTATTTAACGAGCAAAACCCATCATCATATGCTTCATCATGGACTAGGAGATTGGCTTGATATTGGGCCTAATACACCACACTCTCAAAACACACCAGTACCTGTAATTGCCACAGCAATATATTATTATGACCTATCCATTATGTCTAAAGTGGCTAAAATCCTGGGGTATGATAAGGATTCAAAATATTATAGTGATTTAATGGTGGAGGTAAAGAAAGAATATAACTTGCAGTATTATGATGATCAAACCTACCGTTATGCAACAGGAAGTCAAGCAGCCCAGGCCATGAGTTTGGTGGTAGGCTTAGTGGAAGAAGATCAAAAAGAAAAAGTTTTAGGATACTTAGTTACAGATATTGAAAAACGAAATTACGCAACAACAGCAGGAGATGTGGGACATCCATTTGTTTTAGCCGCTTTAACCATCTATAACCGATCAGATGTCATTAATAAAATGACAAATGTAACAGATGCGCCGGGATATGGTTATCAGGTGAAATGCGGGGCAACTACTTTAGCAGAAGAATGGGATGGACCAGATCCAGAAAATCCTCATGGATCTCAAAATCATTTTATGTTAGGAAGTATTGGGGAATGGTTTTATAGTGGTTTAGCTGGAATAAAGAGTGTAAGAACAGACAAGAATTTTGATGATATTATTATTCAACCACACTTTGCAGAAGGATGTGACAAGGTTGAGGCTTGGACCATGCATCCTTATGGGAAAATTGACATTACATGGGTAAGAACAGGGCAAGAAATACAAGTTGATTTACAAATACCTGCTAATGTTACAGCCATATTTATTTCTGAGCTGGATTTTTCGGAAAGAAAATTTGGTTCAGGAAAATATAGTTTTTCATTAATAAAAGATTAGATAAAAGAGAGGAATTAGATATGAATAATCTTAAAAAACCTTGGGAATATGGAAAGTTAAAAGTAAGTGAAAATGGTAGGTACCTAACAAATGGAGAGAAACCATTTTTTTGGATGGGCGATACAGCATGGCTTTTGCTAGATAATCTATCGTTGGAAGAAACTTATATTTATTTGAAAAATAGAAAAGAAAAAGGATTTAATATTATTTTATTAGATTTGATTCACTATTTAGATCAGACCAA
>DUUM01000316.1 GCA_012841565.1 Candidatus Epulonipiscium sp.
GCTAGTAGAGATTGGTGAGCATCACGCAAAGTGGTGTCCACAATCTTTACTGGTTTTGGCTTAATTATTTTTGACATTAAATATCCTCCTTCTTTCTAACCTCCATATATGGATAATAGAACTCCTGCAGCAATTGCAGATCCAATTACCCCTGCTACGTTAGGTCCCATTGCATGCATAAGTAAAAAGTTTCCTGGGGACTCTTCTTGCCCAACTTTTTGTACCACACGGGCTGCCATTGGAACGGCAGATACTCCAGCTGCCCCTATTAAAGGATTTATTTTCTTGCCAGAAGCATAGTACAAAATAAGTCCAAATATTACCCCACTTGCTGTACCAACACAAAATGCAGCAAGTCCTAAAGCAGCAATTTGTAATGTTTGGACATTTAAGAAACTTTCAGCGCTAGTAGCAGCCCCTACAGCTGTACCAAGTAAAATAGTTATTACTGACATAAGACCATTAGAAGCAACTTCGGCAAGCCTATGTGTAGATCCTGCTTCTTTTAATAAGTTACCAAACATCAACATACCTACTAAAGATGCTGCTGAAGGAAGTAATAAACTAACTAAAATCGTAACAACGATTGGAAATAATATCTTCTCTGTACGTGAAACTGGCCTGAGTTGTTCCATTTTTATCATACGTTGTTCTTTTGTAGTAAGTAACCGCATAATAGGTGGCTGTATAAACGGCACTAGTGCCATATAGGAATAAGCAGCTACTGCAATAGGTCCTAATAAATGCGGTGCAAGTTTTACCGTTAAGAATATAGCTGTTGGTCCATCTGCTCCACCAATAATACCAATAGATGCTGCCTCTTGGCCGTTAAACCCTAACAAAAGAGATCCCATAAAGGCAAAGAAGATCCCAAATTGTGCTGCCCCACCTAAGATTAAGCTTTTTGGATTGGCAATGAGTGGACCAAAGTCAGTCATAGCACCAATCCCTAGAAATATTAATGGTGGATAAATACCCAAATCCTTACCTAAGGATAAATAATATAATAATCCTCCCGGTTCATCTGCTGATAAAGGTCCAGCCATAAGCCCGGCAGCTGGTAAGTTAACCAGTAACATACCAAATGCAATTGGTACTAATAATAATGGTTCAAAATCTTTAACAATAGCTAAGTATAGAAGAAAACAAGCTAAGGCTATCATAGCAAAGTAGGACCATGTCATAGATGCAAATCCTGATTGCTCTACAAATCCTACTACCGATTTTATAAATGTATCTAAGAAATTCATTTAAAAATTCCTCCTCTTATGTTTTTTAAATGGGAATTAATTAATTGTAACAACCACATCACCAGTTTCAACTGCATCCCCTGCACTCACATTAACAGAAGCTATTGTTCCATCTTCTGCTGCGAAAATCTCATTCTCCATTTTCATAGCTTCTAAAATACAAATAACATCCCCTTTTTTAACACTTTGTCCCAGCTCAACATTAATGCTTACAATTTTGCCAGGCATTGGTGATGAAATCTTAGATGCGCCTGCTGAAACTGCTGCAGGTGCTGACTTAGTGGCAGGCTTTGGAGTAGCCACAGGAGTTGATGCAACAGGTGCTACTACTGGTGTTGGATTTGCAGCAACTGGACTAGCTGATACACCTGCTGCTAATTCTTCAACCTCTACTTCATATGAATTACCATTTACAACTACTTGGAATCTTTTCATTATATATACTCCCTTTCAATAGGTTTTAATTGAATTTTAATTATATAACTGCTCTACACGCCCTGTCATGCTCCAAACATTATTTGTTTTTCTAAGTGAACGTACTTGAAAACCGTCTGTGCTTGTTCCCATACTTGCTGCAATGGTCGCAGTGATTACAGCAATAAGTTCTAAATCATCTATTTCTGTAGCAGTTGTAGGTGCCTCTATAGCAGGGTCTACTACAGGAGTGCTTAACTCTTTATTATTGTCCTTTTTTTTTAGACTATCAAAAAACTTACCAGACAATTCTAAAATAACTACTAGTATCAATAATGCTAAAAATACAACACTCATTCCAACAACTAAAGTTACTAAACCTTCAGCAATTAGATCCCCTTGAGTACTAGCTAATGCAAAACTTTGTACTAACTTCATTTTCTCACCTCATCTTTATAGTGTTGGATGTTTCTTTGCAGGCCTAGATTCACTTTTGTTAGATAATACTTCAAAAGCAGCAATTACATATTTACGAGTAGCTGCTGGCTCTATAATATCATCAATGTATCCTTTGGCTGCTACAGCATAAGGACTAGACTGCATTTCTTCAAATTCATTGACCTTTTCTTGCTTTAGTTCTACTTGATCTGTAGCTTTCATGATTTCTTCGCCGTACATAATATGAACAGCACTTTCTGCTGGCATAATACCAATTGAAGCTGTTGGCCATGCATAAACAACATCTGCCCCAATATGCTTACTATTCATTGCAACATATGCACTTCCATATGCTTTTCCAATAAGTACATTAATTTTAGGAACCGTTGCCTTTGCAAATGCATCAATCATTTTAGACTTTGCTCCTAAAATCCCAGCTACTTCGCCTTCTACTTCTGATACAAAACCATCAATATCGGTTAAAGTAAGCACTGGAATGTTAAATCCATCACAGAAATTTACAAAACGAGTTACCTTTTTAGCAGCATCTATATCAAGTTTGCCTTCTTTTTGTTCAGGCTCATTTGCTGCAAGTCCTACCGTTGTTCCATTTAACCTAATAAATCCTACTTTTATATTAGGCGCAAAGTTTTCTTGGATTTCAAAGTACTGGCCATCGTCTGCAATAGACTGGATAATACCTTGGACGTTCCAACTATCTATTTCTTGGTCCACACGGTTTAAATCATCATTGCTTGCATATAATGGTGCATCTTCTAAATTGTTAGATGGTAAGTAAGACATGA
>DUUM01000317.1 GCA_012841565.1 Candidatus Epulonipiscium sp.
GGTTTTCTTGATTTAAATTAACAAATTCCAAAGAAAACTCTGAGTTTATTTTTTGAAAAGCAATTTGATCATTATTTTCCCTAATTTTGGCCATATATATTTTATTGACGTAGTAGCCTATTAAGAATGCTGTAACAAACACGCCAATCCCTGCTATGTAATCATACCGATCGATTCGCACCGTGGCTTCAGGATTCAGTATCCACATGAGCATTTGTGTCATAATTGTAATTAAAGTGGAGGAAACCAGCAGAATCCTTTTACTAAATATAAGGGAACTCATCATGATTACAATTGGAAATGCCCACACTGTTAGACCTGCATGATGATTAAATGCAAGCAAAATACTCGGTATACTTAGGACCAAAATGGCTATAGTAAATGTTTCTTGGATAGCTGTGTTTTTAATCTTTTGAAACATGTATACCCCAAACGATGCAATACCAAAGAGACCACCCTTTAAAATACCTAATTTCAAATCCCCACCAGTACCACGAATAAAGGGCATATATTCTGATATAAAACTTATTACCCCACCTATGAAAAGAGATCTGGCTATATTTTCAAATATCTTTTTTTGATCCTCATCCGTAACAAGCATCTCATCACCGCGGGATTTCTCTCGGCCCATTAGGCCGTAATATCTTGCGGCATGATACATAGCCCAAGTTGGAATTAAAATAAATACAGGTGCCAATTGCGGTGCAGGTTTTTTAAATATCGAACCTATACCTATATCTACAAAGGTTGCTATTACAAATGTGGCAATAAAAGCTAACATAATAAGAGTGCCTTGTTTTGCAAGTTTTTTATCCTCTAATCTTTGTTTCCAATTCCAAATAACCATCAATCCCACTAGAGCATATAAGGTGTAATAGGAATAGAAAAACCAATCCAAATTATTATTGACTGGTATATTAACCCAACCATACTCAAATCTTTGCAAATTAAGTTGAACCCCCGCTATGCTTTTTGAAAAAGAAAAGAGATACATACTGATCAGCCCTGGTATGTGCAAAAGCCTTAAATATCTCTTGTTCTTTAGTTTTCTATTTTCATAAGTCAGTAATATTAAAAAATGTAGTATGAAGCTATATACGATTCCCCAACCACTAGCCGCAACGCGTCGCCATAACAAAGCCGACTCCAGGTCCGGAGCCATGATACTTAAACTAAATCCCAAAGACCATACACTCATGGCAATACAAATAGCTAAGAATAATCTGTTGATACTAGATTTCGGGTTTAATTTCATGATATATATTCCCCAAAAAAGATAGATAAAGATTAGCGAACCAAAGATTACCGCAAGTATCGGTGATATATATTCCATTAACATCCCCCCAAGACAGGCTTTTAGTAACTTCTATATTACTTCATACTATATATATCGACATCTTTTTAATATAAATAAGAGTTGATATCCTCTCCCCGTAGCCCGTTCCTTCCAAATCTACTGCTGCATTGCCTCTTCATAGACCTGATAGCCCTCTTCTAAGGCAAACCTTTCCCACTGATTAAATTCCTCTGAATCACCTATGTTATCGTAATTAACTGCTTGATCTCTTTTCTTTGCATCCAACGTATACCGCCATCTAAATAATGTGTCATCTTTAAAGTATAAGCGGTGGGCATCATTACTTTCAATATAGGCAAAAATGAGTTTGCCACTGGAAAAATTATAGGTTCTAGCATAACTAACTCCATTAATATTCTTTTGGATTTCAATCATCCTAATATCGTTATTTTTTGAAAAGGCCTTGATTCCATTTCCTACTTCGGTCACTTTATACTGTTTTTGCTGCATTGCTTCTCGGTCCGCATTCCATATGGCTCGTATTCTTAGAATCTCGGCTTCTATATCCTTATTATCAATTGCACTTTTATTAATAAGATTTTTATAATCTTCTGGTTGCTTCATTAGGTCTTTTGGCACAAAGCTCATTATACTTCGAATTGCTAAAGATTCATCTTTATATGTAATGTATAAGTTTCTTTCTTTGGCCTCTTCCATGGTTTGATCTGTTTGATATTCTAATAAATATAGTTCCTTTTGTTGGTGGTAAATTTCATTATAAATAGTTTCCATAGAAATCCCACTACTTACATTTTCATAAAATCCACCTGTTGAATTTGCAATATGACTTAGGGTATCTGTATTCACATTTTGACCGATGCCAATAATAAACACAGGGATTTTGTAGGCCTGTGCTAGCTGTATCACCTCATCTGCTGTTTTGACGCTATAATTATCGTGTCCATCTGTAAAGGCTATGACACATTTAGCCCCTTCTTGAGTTGCTGTCTTGCTAACAGAAACATACAAGGCATCATAAAGAGCAGTCATATTTCCAAGCTGCATATTACTGATAGCATCTATAAGCGTATTTTTTGTTGATGTAAAATCCACATCAATACTAATATTATTATCAAAGGTAACCAAAGAGGCGGCGTCTCCAACATGAAACTGTATGTAATCCAAAAAATTTTTCATCACGCTTTTAACATTATCAAATTCATCAATCATACTACCACTCATATCTGCCGTTAGATTAATATTAAGCTTTTCTTTTTCATTTAACTGGGTAGCATTTAGGATGGGTGTTTCCTTATATATCCCATTTTGGTTTTCCATTAATGAGAACCTACCTAGATCAGCAATATCAATGGTTTGTCCAGTTACTAAATCTTGCATCTGAAGATATAAGGTTACTTTCGGGTAATTTGCTACATCTACTTGGGAAATAGCTAGTTTGGCCTGGTCTGCATCTTTGACAAAACGACTAACCATCTCCCACTTATTAGCCACTTCATTGGCACTGAAATATTTCTTTTGTCCTAATAGCAAGTCTATCTCTTTTGCATGTTCTTCCACCATTTTCCATTCAATCTCAAAGGCACCAGCCATGTTAATGGCTTCTAATTTTAAAACTTTCTCGGCAATGGCATCTTCACTTATTTTAACAAAGTTTTCTTTTGATACTTCAAGTTGGGCTACGATTGCCTCTCCTCTTTCCGTATCTTTATCATCTATGGCTTGTTTTAACTGCTCAAGCAAGCTATCATATTCTGTTTTTTGCACTTCCGTAATAATGTATTCTTCCGTGCTATGATCTAAATCTAGTACCGCTTGCATATTTAATAGCTGCTCATTTTTTATATTCTGCTCTTCTTGGTTTTTCATAGTCTCTATTTCTTTGAGATTGTTTTTTTCCCGTAGATTTTTACTATATCCTAAACCTAAGGTAAGACTAATCAGTAGTACTAATAAAACTGAACCGATACCAATCCCCATAGCCTTTTTATTTATTCCTGATTTCTTCGTATCACTGGCTTCCACAATTGTATCACTTGCTTGAACAATCTCTTCCTGCCCTGGCACTTTCGCCCCACAAGCCTCACAAAACTGACCCTCTTCTTCTAGTTCCTTACCACAATTTTTACAGTTCATCTCCTACGTCCCTTCTATTACCCTGGTTATTATTTATCCTATAATCTTTTACACTTTACCCTAACCCTAAATCAATATTGTTCAATAATAACATAATTTCGAATGCGTTACTATCCTTATACATGACTATTATAAGTTATCAGAACAGCTTCAGAGTTGTTTGGAGTCACACCTCTTATTTACAAAGAGTAATTTATAAAATATATTTTACCTTTTCAATCTCCTCTGGAAGCTTTTTTGCAATAATCTCAACGTCTTTATCAGTAAGTCCCATGGATTCCATAATTCTTTTACTGATTTGATAATTTAAATTTAGTCCTAATAGTTTCTCATAATACTCAGTACTTATTACATCTGCTATATATATCAGTTTTAATTCATCTGTAAGGGTTTTTGACGCAAAAGGTGTATGATGAAATTCCACAATGCCTGTAATATCCTCAGGTATATTCCAACGTTCACAAAGCCACGCTCCCACTCCCGAATGGGTTATCCCCCCAAGTATTGAACGCTCTGCAACCACCTGATGCATACCTTTTTTTAATTTTTGAGTAATCTCATCTAATACCTCCGGAACGCAGGTGTCTAACACAGCTATACCAATATCATGAATAAGTCCATA
>DUUM01000318.1 GCA_012841565.1 Candidatus Epulonipiscium sp.
AGTTAGGGGTTTGGGTTGGATGGAACGTGATTGCTGGGATTAACTCATGGAGCTATTAGAGTGTTTGGTGGATAAAAAGTAACAGGCGCAAAGGAGGATTGCTATGCTTCCCTTGGTGTCCACTTCTAGAAAGGCAGAGGGCAGTGCACCTCTGCCTATGGGGTCGTACCCCATAGCCATCAACCTAAGGAAGTGGCTTTTATTGGAATGAGTATATCATAAAAAAAGATGTTATGATTGTCACATCATCATGGAGAGGTTGTGACATATGGATAAACAAATAAATGAACTGGTTGATAAGTTAAAGTCACTCTTTAACCAAAAGGAAATTGAACAACTTGCAAGGGAAACTGGGTTTACAAAAAGAAAAAGCAAGATGGCCCCCGAAATATTTATGGCGTTATGTATCTTTCATGGCGAGGATTTATGTACCGATAGTTTAGTGCAAATACACTCTCAATTAAAGATAGAAGAAGGCTTGATAATATCTCCCCAAGCGGTGGATAAACGTTTTGAACAAGATGAGTCTGTTGCCTTTATAATGAGTATATTTAATAAGATGTTAACTTTACAAAATGAAGTGCTATCAAAAGAGATAAGTTGGCTTCGAACCCATTTTTCTAGTATTAATGTGACGGATTCTACCATAATACAACTGCCAAAAGAATATGCAGATAAGTACACTGGCTGCGGTGGAGATAGTTCTAAATCTTCCATAAAAATTCAACTAGAATTAGAATTACTTTCAGGTGCATTTAAAAAATGCGAGGTGTTTGAGGGACGAAGTTCTGATATAAATTTCTTGCGTACTTTAAAAGAAGATATGCAGCCGAACTCTTTAAACTTAAAGGATCTGGGTTATTTTAAGATAGAAGACTTAAAGGATATTGAAGAAAGAAATGCTTATTATATATCAAAATTAAAGAGTAATATGACATTATACAGATTGAACCCTACTCCTGAGTATAATAAAAATGGCGAAGTCAAGGAATCAACTAAGTATACAAAAATAGATATCATAGAAATCCTAAAGCCCTTAGCAGTGGGAGAAACATTAGAATTAAATGATATCTATATAAGTAAAATCAAAAAACCTTGTAACAGATTTATTGTAACTAAATTAAATAAACATTGCAAGGATATAAAATTTAAAAAACACAAAAAGAATGTCAGAAAACAACGTATCGTTGACTCAAGCTTTACTAGGTCACGTTTAGAATACAACTGCTATATTTCTAACGTACCAAGGGAAATACTGGGAACCAACCAAATACACGAAATGTATTCCTTAAGGTGGCAAATTGAACTTATGTTCAAGGTATGGAAATCTGTTTTCGGTATAGATAAAGTGAAAAAGGTAAAAGTTAATCGGTTTGAATGTTTTCTTTATGGAAGACTAATAGCTTTATTATTAACAGGAAGTATTGTATCTACTATGAGGGATAATACTGCTGATATGACGAGTGAACTTAGTGAGAAGAAAGCTTTTTCACTGATAAAAAAACATTTTCACAAACTTAGAATCTCTTTATTTAAACGAAAAAAACATTTGGTAACCCTCTTGGCTGACTTTAAATCATCTATTATGGTTTATGGTGTTAAATCACACAAAAAAGGAAAGAAAACACCTTATGATATTTTACAAAACACCATAAGTTACGAGAGTGAATCACCACCTTTTGCTAGTTAATGGCTAGGTAATATAAACCATAGAAAGAATAACCTGGAACAAACGTCCCAGGCTTTAATAAACTATCTTAAAAACAGCCAAAACATAAGTTTCGAAGCATAAATTAAATAGTTGGATATAAATTACAGTAGACAAACTAACTAATTGAGTTTTCGAAGCTTAGGTTGATGGCTATGGGGTCTGACCCCAATTAATTCAATTAATTCAATCAATTCAATCAATCCGAACGGTTCTACCAACTACCAACCAAACATATATAATGGCCTAGCAATTAAAAAAGTTGCTAGGCCATTATATACTGGTTATAATGAAATATATTAACTCGAAAAAAGGATGATGATAATGAAAAAAAGAGAATTGCTTGAAAAAGCCTTTGGA
>DUUM01000319.1 GCA_012841565.1 Candidatus Epulonipiscium sp.
CACTTGTTCTACCATGTAATAACACAACTGGTGTCATAAACTTTTTCTTAGGCGCTAAATCCTCTTCATCACTATAACCATCCCCATCTGTATCCACTATGCCTGGGTTACTTTTATATCCATACATGTTAACTTTGCCATATTTATTTGCTCCATATGTGCTTCTACTATATAACATCCCACTATTCATGGTTGATTTCATTAATAAATTATCTAAATCCATTTGCCCCAACGGAATAACACTTTCCAGCTCCTCACAGTCAGGGATGCCATCACCATCTGAATCTGTAAGACTGAATTCTACTGGTAATTCTTTTAACTTAACAGGTATAGGTACTGCACCTTTTAAGTAAATCCAAACACCCTCGTCAACTACATCACCACTAATTTTATCTGCTAAAACCATTAACTCTTCATTAAAATTACGGTTATTAATATTAGCAAATATACCTGATGTCTCATCCACTAGATCTGCGTAAGTAGATTGTAACCATGTTGATGTTATAACAGATGTACAAACTTTCTGAGATTTTAATAGCTCAATTTCTTCCGCCATAGAAGTAATACCATATCTATTATCCACTTTATAATTAGCATCTGTTACGAGAATAAAGAATTTATTTGCATTCCCTCTCATATCTAATAATCTTGCTGTTTCTAATCCATCAATAGGTGTTTCCGGTGTATCACCACCATTGCCTAACTTTAACTGTGATATAGCTGTTTTATAAACCTCTGGATCTGCAAACCAGTTCTTATTGCCATTTTTATGTGTTGTTGTGGAATCAAGTCCATCATAAGTAATATCTTGAAAATCTATTAGTGCAAAACTCGGTGCCACGCCTCTTTCTTTTAAGACATCAATAAATGCAATGATATTACTTTTTACATTATTAATGACACCGCCCATAGATCCTGTCGTATCAATAATAAAAACAATGTCTGCCTGCCCTTTTGCACCAGCGACAGACGTTTCTTTCCTTGTTATTTCTGGCAAGGCTAGGGAAAAAGCTGCCCTTGTTGTTGTTTCTGGCAGCACCATCTCAAGTGCTGCACCTGTTGTTACTGCCGTATTTTGCATGCTTTCTAATTCTTCTTCTGTAAATTGTATTTCCTCTTCCATTTTCATAGTTTTAAGAAATTTTGATTTTTGTTCTGGTAATGAAAATCCTAATTCATTAAATAATTCTGCTACATCTAGTACAAAGTAACACCCTAGTTTATTTACTGTTGCACAAAGGCTATGTTCTAGTTCATCATAACTTGTCTCATAAAAAACAGTCTCTCCCTCTTCATCATATCCAGCAATCACATAGCTTTGAGCTAATATTGAATCAGCTAATTTAAAAGTTAATTCTATTTCACCTGCTTCAATTCCCTTTATATTGATGGGCTTTCCAATAATAGAGCGTGTTTCCCCAAACTCTACGCCACTGTATGGACTAACCCCAACCATATTATTAATATAGCCATTTGTCTTCACTATAATTTCAGGAATAGCATCATTATCTTGAAATATTTCTGATGCCATGTTTTCTTTTAGAATTGTTTGTTTTACCTTTTCTTCTCCATCTAGAGTTCCATTACCATTTGTGTCCCTATTTAAAGGATCAAAACCAAGTAATATTTCCTCATAATCTGATAAGCCGTCGCCATCTGTATCATATACTAAAGGATTTGTTTTATATGTATTAACTTCTTCTCCATCATTTAAACCATCTCCATCTGTATCTTCCATTAAAGGATTTGTACCTAATTGATACTCTTGCAAGTTAGTTAAGCCATCTCCATCTGTGTCTTCTGCTCCATCATTTATTCCGTTGTCATTTGTATCTGCCTTTAAAGGATCTGTGCCTAAAATATAATATTCATACCCATCTGGCAAACCATCGCTATCTGTATCGGCGTTGTTGGGATCTGTTTTTAAAATCAATTCTAATTCATCTTCTAGCCCATCACCATCGCTATCTAGCCCCACTAAAGCTGCACCATCATTTGTTACTAGGTAGTTTATTTCATTTGAAGTATCAGTATTTCCAACAACACGATAAGCATATAACCCTACTGTAGAGGGTATCTCTATAGTAGTGAGGTCATCATGATCAAATATACTAACACCATTATATTCCCCATCATTATGTTTTTCATATAGTTTATAATCTTCCTTCTTATTTCTATTTTTAACTGCAAACACCATCGTACCATTATCACTAAGTAAGGATAACTCTACTGACCCATTAACAACCGTATCATCCTTACTATCATTAGCATTATCATTCTTGTTATTACTACTAGTGCCGCCACTACTTATGTTGCTAGTTTTTACAGCAAACTTAAAATCACATTTTAAAATTCCTAGATCAATCTTATTGTTTTTTGTATTAATTTTACCAATATCTTTAAATTCTTGAAGATATAAACTTACATCATATGTGGTATCTTTTAATAACAGTCCACTTATTTTTCCACCTTTCATCACTGTCATAATATTTCCATTTTTAAACAATATGGGTGTATTCTCAGGAGCCTTGGTATTGTTAATATCCACAACTACTGCCTCTACTTGAATAGCTTGTTGAATTTCCACTTCTTGTAATGTCGTAAAACCTTCTCTTACAATTATTTCTTCTTTTACTGGCGCTAGAAAATCTTCTTTTTCTGAATTTATGTAGTATCTTCCTTCTTTAGTCTCTTTAAACTGCGCTATGCCATCTTGATTCGTTACAGTTGTTGTTACTAGAGCTCCTTGTCCATTAAACAAATTGACCTTAGCACCTTCTACTACAGCACCTTGCTTAGTTACTATTACATTTATTCCAGTAAATTTCGTTACTATTCCATGGGACCTTTTAATCATTACTAGCGCTTCAGCTCTAGTAATATTTCTATTGTACCCAAATGTTCCATCTGGGTATCCCTTTACAATGTCGTAACCTACAAGTCCATTTACACTAGCTTGTGCCCACAAACCTTTTTGTGTACTATCTTTATATTTACCCATTACATCTTTATAATGGTTATCTATATTTAATATATGAGCTATAATCTTGGCTGCTTCCTGCCTCGTAATAACGCCATTAGGTTTAAACGTCCCATCTGGATATCCCCCTATGTATCCAGCTGATTTTGCACTTGCAACATCTTTATAGAACAAATCTTCTTCTTTTATATCATTAAAGCCAAGTTTGATGTCGGATTGAGGTATGTTAAATGCCTTATTAATCACTTGAACAAACTCTGCTCTTGTAATATTTTGTTTGGGTTTAAAATTACCCTCCTCATATGTAGTGATATACCCCTTATCTAACCACTCTATAATATCATTCTTTGCCCAACTTTTCTCATAATCCTTGGTTTCGTTGGCAAATACGAAACTAAATTGAGATAAAATCATTACAAATACTAAAACTACTGATAAAATCCTCTTATTCACTATTCTTCCCCCTCTTTTTAAATATAAACCATGCAAGTCATTCCCTTATCTACTAAACTTTTCTAAATAACCATATCATTGTGTGATGATTTAGTCAATAGTAATATTGTATAACTTCTTTCATTCTTACTATATTATAAATAACCGCAAAATAGCCCTGGTATATTACACCAAAGCTATTTTATTTCTCGTTATTTTTTATTCCACCACACACTCAACCTCTGTCCCATCCAGCAAACTCACAACTACCTTCTCATCCCCAAGAACCGTCATCTTCTCGATCATTATTAAATATAAATCCACATCAAATTCTTCTATTCCCTGGCTTTTACCTAAAATTCCGAAGCGTATATGCCAGCCCACTCATAATCAGGATGGTTTTCTATATAATTCGTATAATATCTTACCTGGGCCTCATAACTTGATAACTGCTCTAAGTGGTCTGTCGACACTCTGCAGTATGCCGCCATCCTCTTTTTCTGGGGTTCTAGGTTCTGGGTAGATTGGTGCCTTGGGCTCTTGCTGGTATAAATGTAATGTTTTTTGCCATCTCTCGTCTCCTCCTTCACAATAGTTTCCTCGGTCACATTCAGTTTGCCTATCACCTTATCATCCACTCTAGTTCCTGAGCATGATGCCTTCCCATTACTAATATAATTACTGCACTGCCATACTATCTTTCTGCAACTTAGTTTACTGTTCCACGTTCTTCTGATTAGGGTAAAGCCGCATTTACTACAATAAAGCATTCCTGTTAGTGGGTATCTGTTTTGGTACTTTTCTCTATCTCCTGCTATATTTCCTTTAGCTTTGCCCCTTCTAATAATTTCTTCTTGCACTTTGGCCCACATGTCCTTTGAAACAATGGGTGGATGGTTTCCTTCTATATAATAACTATCTACTTGACCATTGTTTTTGACACACTTATTCATTAAGTGGTTTGGTGTATAATACTTTTGCAAATGAGCATCCCCTTTGTACTTTTCATTTTTAAGGATATTCAAGATGGCTGACTGATGCCATTTACCGCCCCCAACTGCCTTGACCTTTTTATTATTTAGCTCGTTTGCTATGGTAAATACCCCCTTACCACTAAGGTGTTTAGAGAATATCTCCTCTACAACCTTGGCTTCTTCTTGGTTTATAACAAGGTCTCCGTACTCATCTTTGTCATAGCCTATAAACCGATTGGTATTGATCTGTAGCTCTCCTCGTTTAAACTTTTTTCTAATGGCCCATTTTTGGTTTGTTCTAGTCAAGCATAATTGTAACACCTATGTATAAAATTTATGAAACTCTAGCGGTAGCAGGTGTTTTGCCATTA
>DUUM01000320.1 GCA_012841565.1 Candidatus Epulonipiscium sp.
AACCTCCTATTGTTTAATATGGCTTTATTATAGCAACCCAATGTTCAAGTATCCTTTGTGGTAGATTAAAATCTCATTAGAATACTATTATATTCTATATAGGAGTATATTTCAAAGCTATTCGCTAAATAGCCTAGATTATGATTGCAAAAGGAATTATTCTTATATGGATATTAGTTTGGATGCCAAATAATCAATGGTCACATCATAAAACACAAAGTCATCAATTTGTTTTTTACCTTTTGCATCAACCACTTGTTTAACGTTTTCCTCCTCTTGTTCTGGGCACATCAAAAGTAATTTGCATCCTGGAGCATGGACTCGCAGTTGTTTACATAGGGTTAAACAATAATGCATATCATAAGGACCTGACTCTGCTGCTTCAATAAGTGCAACTTTAGCCTGGTAACTACAAATAGCAGTATTGGCATTCTGATAATTCGGCTCGTAAATTAGGCTAATTTCAGTGCTATCCTCAAGCCTATCTATCAATCCCTGGGCAATGGCCTTCCGGTGCATGATCAACACAATAATTGGCATAATCAATCCTCCTTGTATCTCATTTTCTACTCTATCGTCACTAATTCCCATTGATCATCTAAAACATCATATTTATAAACTTGCCTGGTAATAATATTGACAGCATAAAATATTTCTGTTACAAAGTGCTCCTTATGGTCTGTTCCAAGCTCAACAAGATAATATGCCTCACCATCAAGCATCATGGTTCCACCGGTAATCATAATAGCCATACCAGCCTTTAAATATGCTGCAACTTCCTCTACATCATTTTCAATTATATCGATAATTAATGTCTCTTTTTCAGAGTCAAGATCCGTTTCTCCGTCACCCTCTTGGCTCCACTCTTCTTCCCATTCTTCATCCCACTCCTGCTCAAGAAATCTTTTACGCTCTGCACCTATAAAGTGTATGACATTACCGTCTTCATCCGTTTGCACAAAATAAATCTGACCAGGAAACAAATCATCTCCTAAGATGTCTCCCATTTCATGGGGTGCAATGTTATAAAGGATGCTCTCTGGCACGTCATTTTCATAATAAGTCATTTCCCTAGGATAAACCCATGAAACCTCCCCCTCTTCTTCTGGTGTCCACCTGGCATCATCTAACCAAAGACTTTTCCCCTGGGATCCCTTGCCCCAATAAACTGCATAAAATTCGTCGTTTTTACGGGGACTCAGACTCGATTTTTCCCCGCTTACTTTTTCAAACATAATATCATCAGGCACATACTCATGCCCTGCATCTTCATAACCTTGGGCACCTAGTAGATTGAAAACGCAATTCTCATTCCTTAGAAAAAACCAGGACATCACATGCTTTTCATCATAAGTGGTTCTATGCTTAAAAAAGAATTCCCCTCCAGAATCTTCTGTGTCTTTTAGTTCAATTGATAGCAAATCAGGTGCTCCATTAGGATCTGCATGTACCCAGTCAAGCTTTATTTTCCCTGTATAATCCCCTTTAGCTTGATTAGTATAGGCATTATAAAATGATAAGCCAACTTTTAAATCCACATCAATATGCATCTTACATATTATATCACTTCCATACTCTTGGTCATAAACCCATTCACCAACCAGATACTCCCTTATACCTTTCTCCGTATTTAAATCGGATATAGAAATTGGCATCTTTCTCTCTAGGGAAACACTTTCCTCTTGAGGGATATCCTTTATTTTCAATTTCTCTGCTAATTTAGAAGTAAGAGGGCTAGTGCTACTTACTTCCTCATCTTTATTTTTTCCCTTGACCATGCCACACCCACTTAATATCACAATACAACAAAGAAGCATTATTATCTTATTTTTCATCCTATTTACCTCTTCCTTTCTTGTGTCTATTTACACATTTTAATTATATCAATTATTATATCTTTTAACCCTACTCCTAGCGGCTAGTCTTGTAGGAAAAAAGAAAAAGCAACCCCTAAAAGATTGCTTTCATTTATACTATTTGATTTTTCTTGTATGCTTTGTCTAAAATTTCCCCGAGCTACTGGAATACCCATCGCTATCTGTAGATGAGCCTCCGCTTGATGAATCTTTTTCTATTTTGGTTCTGATTTCCGTTCGATACAAAAACTGATCTGCTTGCATGGTTAAATTAAACCCTCCACTAGGTATGTAGCTATCTGCTGCTCGCTGGGACACAGCTGTTTTCATCTGACTTAAGAA
>DUUM01000321.1 GCA_012841565.1 Candidatus Epulonipiscium sp.
TGATACTGTTTATACTTTTAGAAACAACATACTATATAATGAAAATCAAGGTGTTAAGGCAACTGCATCCGTGGGAACGGTGCAAGACGGTTGCGTAAGTGGGTATATATTAAAGGGTAATTCAAGTTTTGGAAATAATATAGATGCCCTAAACAACAAGTAGTAATGTCGCAATCGCACCAGATTGCGACATAAATAAAAAAAAGAAACGGATGAAACTACTCATCTGTTTCTTTTTTTACCCATTCTAGCCTATAGCCTATGATTTCTGCCATTTGCAATACTTCCTTGTAATGGATATTCTCGCGATTAATCTTTTGGCCTAACCTATCAGGGTTCATACCAGTGCCATATTTGGAGTTCATTGCAATAGCCACTGTTTTTATTTTAAAACCTTCGCCATAAATGCGTGCTTTTAAATCATTTTGTATTGACATTAAATCACCTCGCTTAGAGTATCAACTATTTTAGAAATTTTAATCATTCATACATAAATTCAACGATATGAGCGAAAGCTATGTATATGAAGGTTAAATATAATAGTGAAGGTGATAACATGGATCTAAGAGAAGAGCTGATGGTAAAGATTTTAACTACATTTAACAAGGATTATGGGGTAGATCTAATAGATGCTCGTAACAAGCTTGTATTTATTCTAAATGATTACAATGTAGATAAGGTATGTACGGCATTAGTTGCAAGCGACATACACGAAAAACTATATTTATTTTTAGCGGTTAAAAAGATCCGAAGATTAAAAAAAGGAAGTTTGGAAAATTACAGAAATGTAATTGTAGATTTTTCAAGATACATTCTAAAACCAGTAAATCAAATAGAAACTAATGATATTCGGCACTACCTTGCAATATATCATGAGCACGTAAAAGCAACTACTCTAAATTCTAAGTTATCCAAACTAAGGGCCTTTTTTGGTTGGTTACACAGCGAAAAGTATATAGAAAGTAACCCAGCATTTAACATTGAACCTGCAATAGTTGAAGAGCGGATAAGAAAGGGGTTAACTTTAGAGCAGATGGAATTATTGAGAACATGTTGTATAACTAAAAGAGAAAAAGCAATAGTAGAATTTGCTTACACAACTGGTTGTAGGGTAAGTGAAATATCAAAAGTTAATATAGCAGATTTAAACTTTGATGAAATGTCGTTATATGTAATTGGTAAAGGCGACAAGGAGAGAGAAGTGTATTTTAACGAAAGAGCAAAGATCATCATTAATGATTATCTTAATAGTAGATCTGATGTTTGGCCAACACTTTTTGCGAAACATAAAGGTGTGGGTGGAATAGGTAGGAACACGATATTAAGGGAAATATCAAGAGTAGGTAAGAGGATGTCCCCGCCACTTAGGACGTATCCACATTTATTACGGCATACTTTTGCCACGCATGCTATAAATGCAGGTATACCGATTGAAGTTGTACAAGAATTATTAGGCCACGAATCTCCTGCAACAACAATAATATATGCAAAGCTTAGTAACACAAAAATTAAACAAGAGTATAGGAAGTTATAGATAATGTATGTAATGGCGGAGGTGAGTTATGAACAAAAGAGTCATAGAGTATATTTTAATAACCATAGGACTTATTTTTTGCTCGGAAGCCAATGTATTACATGCAAGCGGAGAATTAACAGGGCTTAAAGCTTTTATTATCTTATCAATTGCCTTGGTAACTGCAGGGACAGCTTGCATAATGAGAGTAAGAAGAAATCCCAATTAGGGGCACAAGCACGTACTTAATTGTATGTGCTTTTTTAATACGAAGAAATGGGGTGATGTAGCTGATGACGGTTGAAGTGGCACTTGTTATTTCATTTTTATCAGTTGGGTTTGGGATTTGGTCAGGGTTATCAAATATGAAAAGAAATGAAAAGAATGACACCAGGAATGATGCATCTGAATTGACAACAGTAATTGTAAAACTAGAAAATATTAGTGTAGGAATTACTGAAATAAAGTCGGAGTTGAACAATGTAAAAAACGACAGAAAAGAAGACAGGGAACAAATAATCAGAATGGATGAATCCTTGAAGTCAGCGTGGAAAAGGATTGCCATAATAGAAAAGAATACAGGTGTTGCTGATGAATGATATTAAAAAATTAGAAAAAGAGTTAAAAAAATTAAAATCTACTAGGAAAAAACCAAATGACTTTTTAAATATCATGGTGAAGACAGTATTTTTTAGCACTTTTATATTTGTTGCCATGGTATTCGTTTTAATATGGTTTAAAGGATATGAACCAACTGTATTAATTGAATGGTGGTTTAAGGTTATGGTTGGTGAGTTAGTTATTACTAGTATTATTCAAATTTCTAAGAGATTTAAGAAAAAGGAAGGTGGAGAATATGAAGATCAATTGGAAACAGAAGTTAACTAGTCGGAAATTTTGGGCAGCACTTATTGGCTTTGTAACTGCCATACTTATAGCGTTTAAAGTTGATGAGTTAACTATCGAACAGGTTATATCTGTTATTTCAGCGAGTTCAGTACTAATTGCCTACATTATCGGCGAGGGACTGGTTGATGCAGCGAGAGTCGATGTAACGAATAAGGAAGGTGATATCTAAATGAGTGTAACAAAATCATGTAGAGATATTAAACAACTCAGCCCTTTAGCACAAACAGCATGTAATCTATTCTTAGCAGAGTGCAAAAAGCAGGGAGTAAATATATTTATCACGGAAACATATCGTTCGCAGGAACGTCAAAATTGGCTATATGAGCAAGGTAGAACTAGAAGTGGGCAAGTTGTAACATGGACTAAAAATAGCAACCATAAGGGGCGCATGGCATGGGATATAGCAGTCTCTCCACCTAATCAGCTATATGACAGAAATATCATCAATAGGGCTGGGAAAATTGCAGGACAGTTAGGGATAACATGGGGTGGCACATGGAAAACTCCTGACACACCACATTTCGAAATAAAATCAAACTGGAAATCGCCGAAGGAGGAACACAAAGTGAAGGAAATACAAATCAATCTAAATGGAGTTAAGAAGAAAGTTTATGCTATTGAAAAAGATGGAAACAACTATGTTAAATTACAGGATCTAAGGGATAATAAGATTACGATTGATTATGATAGTGTTGCTAAAATTCCAGTTGTAAGAGTTAAATGATAATCGCCCGGGGTTAATTCCCTGGGTCTTTTTTAACCTAGTATAATAGCCTATTATATAGTAAGTAACTTTAAATATATTACCCTACTTACTACAAGGACATCCATGTTGGGCACTGGACTTGAACCCCATCACAGTACTGAGTAAGTAAAGGCTGGCTAAATCCTGCTCTCAGGATATAAGTGGAGAAAAGATCATCCACTACGCGAGATATCGATTCAAAAACA
>DUUM01000322.1 GCA_012841565.1 Candidatus Epulonipiscium sp.
GCACTGGGCCCCTGCTGAGGCTAAAATAGTTGTATCTGAAATAGGTGAAATATGATCTCCACATACAGCCCCTGCTAAAATTGCTGCAACGCTAATGGCAACAAGGTTAATATCACCTGTGCCTAAAATTGCAATTGCAATAGGGATTAAAATACCAAAGGTTCCCCATGAGGTTCCAGTAGAAAAGGCTAATCCAGTGGCAATAATAAAGAAAAGGAAAGGTAAAAGTGCTCCAATAAGTGCACTGCCTCCTACAATACCACCAACGTATCCACCAATGTCTAAATATTCAGCACTACAAATACCTGATAAAGTCCATGCAAGACTTAAAATCATAATAGCTGGAACCATAGATTTTACACCTTGGGTAAAGCTATCACAAAACTCTTGAAAGTTAATAATTTTTCTAGATATGTATAGAATGAATGTAAAAATTAGCGTAAAGAATGAACCAAGTACAAGACTGGTGGTAGAATCACAGTTTGCAAATGCATTTTGAATAGTTTCACCTTCTAAGATACCACCTGTATAAAGCATTGCACTAATACATAGTACAATTAAAACTACAATTGGTAGGATTAAATCCATTACTTTTCCTTTGCCAGTAATTTCAATATCGGCATCTTGGCTAATTTCTTCTATTTCGCCCCGCTCAACAGCTTGTATATGTTTTTTCATTGTTCCAAAATCAATACCCTTATAGATAATATATAACATGAAAATAAGTGCAAGGATAGCATATAAGTTAAATGGAATGGTTCTAATAAATAGAGAAAATCCATCGATGCCAGAGTTTTCAGGTAAGGAGGAGCCTACAGCTGCTGCCCAACTTGAAATAGGTGCAATAATACATACAGGCGCTGCCGTGGAGTCAATCACATAAGCAAGCTTAGCCCGTGAAATCTTATATTTGTCTGTAACAGGTTTCATTACTGTTCCAACTGTAAGACAATTAAAATAATCATCTACAAATATAAGCATTCCTAAAAATGAAGTTGCAAGTAAGGCGCCTCTTTCACTTTTAATTTTTCTAGAAGCCCAGTCCCCATAAGCTTTAGATGCACCAGATTTTGTAATTAAAGTTACCAGTATTCCAAGAAACGCTAAAAATAAAAGAATACCAATATTATCGCTCATTTTGTTTTGCATAATGTACATTGTTTCCTCTACAGCGAGTAGCGGGTTAAAGCCTGTAAACAATAAAGCTCCTGCTAAAATCCCTACAATTAAAGACATATACACTTCCTTTGTTAATAGAGCTAGTGCAATTGCCACAATAGGAGGAATTAAAGCCCAAATCGTTCCTGACATAGACATCACCTTGTTATAATGAAATCTTTTTCATTATACCTTTCTTATTATATTTTTGTTAGTTACATTATACTATTAGATTGCCGTACATTTCAAGTGACTTTGTTTATTAATACTAATCTATTTAAAGATAAAGAAAGACTTAATAAGAAAATCACCTTATCAAGTCTTTCTTCATCTTATTATTTGTAATGTTTTAACATGCAACAATTTCCTTGATCATAAACTCTCTTCCACCTAGTACTTCCCAGTCCATACTTTTACAGTATGGACACTTATGTTGACTTACAGTTAGATTAAAAACTTGATTGCATTGTTTACAAAGGCCATTGCCAGGTATAATCTCTATTTCTAATTTAGTATCTTCAAAGGATGTGCCATCTACTGCTGCTGGGTAACATGCCTCAACATATTTTGGAATCATAGAAGATAGCTCGCCAATTTGTAAAACGATTTTATCAACTGTTGTTAAGTTGTTTTGCAGGACAAAGTTTTCAACTGTTTTAATAACCTCAATGACAACGCCTAATTCGTGCAAGTAAATCACCTCTTTATTTCTTTTTATTAGATGTGAAAATTCCAGATACAAATTGACTTGTTTTCCTAGCTGTAATAACACCTTTACGCTTAATCATATTTTTTACTACCATAGGTTTAACCTTTTCATATGGCAAGCCAGGAGCATCATATTTTCTAACAAGTGAAATAGCATCAAATTTACACTTTGTTGTGCAAGCTCCACATCCTACGCAGTTATATTCATCTACAATAGTAACACCACATCCAAGACAACGCTCAGATTCTAATTTCATTTGTGCTTCTGTAAGGGTTGTACGTAAGTCTTTAAAGGTTTCTTTGGACTTTTTACCATCTACATGTAGGGGCCTTTGCCGTGGCATATTATCATAGGTATCAAGACTCAAATTAGCTTTATCAAGTGCATGATAAGCTTTTCGGTCTCTTCCCAATATTAAGCTTTGTCCAGGCTGTACATAACGATGAATTGAAATAGCTGCTTCTTTACCTGTTGCAATTGCATCAATAGCAAATTTAGGACCCGTCATGGCATCTCCGCCTATAAATATATCTGGCTCATCTGTTTGAAGTGTAAAGCCATCTGCTTGAACAGTTTGGTTAGGATTTAGTTTTACTTTGCTATTTTCAAGCAGGTTATTCCACTTCATTGCTTGCCCTACTGAAATAAGCACATGATTTGTTTGAATAGTTTTCGTTTCTCTTTCATCAAAAGTAGGATTAAATTTCCCTTTTTCATCAAAAACAGAAGTGCATTTTTGAAACTCTATTGCAATAACTTGGCCATTTTCTTCAATAATGCGTTTTGGTCCCCAAGAATGATTGATTTTAATGTCTTCAGCAAGGGCTTCTTCAATTTCTTCTTCAAGGGCTGGCATTTGCTTTTCACATTCTAAGCAAAACATCTCTACATTTGAAGCGCCAACTCTTGTAGCGGTTCTAGCAACATCAATAGCAACATTTCCACCACCAATTACAACAACATTACCCTCAAGCTTAATATCGTGTCCTAGGTTTACATCACGTAAAAAGTCAACACCGGTTACAACGCCTTTAGCATCTTCTCCTGTAAGTCCAAGTTTTTTACCTGCCTGAGCACCTATTGCAAGGTAAAATGCCTCATATTCTTGAGTACGAAGTTCTTCTATACTAATATCTTTTCCTACTTCAATACCTGTTTTAAAATTTACACCTAATTCTTTTAATATATCTATTTCTGCATTAATAACATCTTTTTCAAGTCTAAAAGATGGAATACCAAAGGTAAGCATACCGCCAAGTACTTTTTCTTTTTCAAATACAGTTACTTTATAACCATCAATAGCTAAATAGTAAGCACATGAAAGCCCCGATGGACCTGCCCCTATAATAGCAATTTTATTTCCATAGGCATGCCTTTTTTTAGGAATATAACGATGTTCTTCATTTAATTCTTGTTCTGCAATGAACTTTTTAATATCATCTATGGCAACTGCATCATCGATATCTGCTCTTGTACAAGCATCTTCACATTTTCTTGGGCAGATTCGTCCACATACTGCTGGAAATGGATTATCATGTTTAATTAGTTCAAGGGCCTCTTTGTACCTGCCCTGTGAAGCTAGCTTGATATAACCTTGAACAGAAATATGAGCTGGACATTCTGTTATGCAAGGACTTGTTCCTGTATCTACAACATTTTCCCGGTTAATACGATAGTCAGGATTCCATTTATCAGGTCCCCAGTCTGTATTATGAGGGAAATCCACTCTTTTTTCCGGAGTAATAGGTGTTACGGTACATAATTTTTGACCCAACTTTAAGGCATTAACAGGACATACTTCAACACATTCTCCGCAGCCAACGCATTTATCCGGATCAATTTTGGAAGCATAATTTGATCTAACCATATCTGAATTACCAAACATGGAAGCAATCCGCATAGCAAAACAAGAACAACCACAACAGTTGCAAATTGCATGAGTTATGCCTGGCCCATCTAAGTTTGGAACTTGATGCATAAGGCCATTTTCTTCGGCTTTATGAATAATCTCAAAAGCTTCTTCTCTGGTAATTTCTCGTCCTCTGCCTGTTCGAATATAGTACTCCGCGGCATGGCCTAATTGAATACACATATCTTCTTTAAGATGCCCACATCCCTCTCCCATAGCTTCCCTAGATGCACGGCAAGAACAATCGGAAACTGAAAAACGATCATGCTCATTAAGATACTTTGAAACTTCTTCATAAGATGCTCTTCTTGTTTCACCTTCAATTGATGTTTCAATTGGAATAACCCGCATAGGGCCTGATCCTACGGAAAAAACACCCGCTCCCATAGGTCCCCTTCTTATACCATAGTCACTAAAGGCTTTCCCAATCTCTGGATATTTCTTCATATTTTCTCTACTATTTGCTATCATCTCCATATGGCCAGGAACCCATATATCATGCCAATATTTATCAATACCATCTTCTTTTTCACTTACAAAAGTAGCCCCAGCAAGAGCTAATTCCCATAAAAGCTTTTTTGTATCTTCTAAAGGCTTACCACATTTAGCAGCAATTTCTTCTGCGCTAAGTGGATTTCTAAATTCTAAGCATAAGCCAACTTCAGCCATTTCATCCGTTAAAATATGTTCTAAAATTCTATACTCTGGATGCTCTGGTTTGATTCCTGACTTAGAAGTTCGTTTTGTTCTACTGATCTTATTTGCAAAATCAAGTACTTTTTCCTTTACCATATAAATCCCCCCTCATTTTTATATATTATTTTTCATTCCAGTCTTTTATTTGTACACGGAGCCAGTCTATCCACAGGTCAATGCCTTGGCCTGTTTTGGCAGATATGGGAATGACAGTAATATCAGGATTTATCTTTTTTACTCTTTGGGTAACAGCCTCTATATCAAAGTCAAAAAAATCTATAGCATCAATTTTATTAATGAGCAGAACATCTACCATTTTAAACATAGCAGGGTATTTAAGTGGTTTATCGTCTCCTTCAGGAATACTTAAAATCATGGCATTTTTAACAGCCCCAGTATCAAACCCTGCTGGACATACTAAATTCCCTATATTTTCTAAAATAACAAAATCCAACCCTTGGGTACCTAATTCAAGGAGACCTTGCTTAGTCATATCTGCGTTTAGGTGGCACATACCGCCTGTATGTAACTGAATTACTTTTGCCCCTGTCTGGGCAACTGTTTTGGCATCTACATCTGAATCAATATCGGCTTCTATAATGCCAATGCTTATCTCCTTTTTTAAGTTTTCAATAGTCCTTACAACTGTTGTTGTCTTTCCAGATCCTGGTGAGGACATTAAGTTAAGTAAAAATAACTTTTCTTTTTTTAATTCTTTTCTAAGTAAATTTGCTTCTTTGTCATTGTCTGCTAAAATATTCTTTTTAATTTCTATTACTTTAAATTGATCCATTAGGCATCCTCTTTCTATTTTATAGTGCTTACGGCATTACTTGTTATCCTTTTCACAAGAAATGCCGTAAGATATTGGTTTAGATTAATACATAACACGTGTTATGTTGTACCTAACTATATAATAGTAATATATTGTATAAAAGTCAACTAATATTCTATTTAAAAATGATATATAAAATTAATTGCAAGAATCCTAGACGAAATCAATATTTAAAGCTATGATTAAAGATAATGGAATTTAAATATAAGTAATTAGAAAGTTCAAGAGGTACTTTATGGAAGATAAAATAAAGAAACAGCAAATCATCGACGCTGCTATTGAGGTTATAAAAGAAAAAGGTGTAGAAGATGCCACCGTAAGAGAAATTGCCAATAGGGCAGGCCTAACTACGGGAGCAATTTATTATTATTATAAAAATAAAGATGAATTGTTTTACGATGTTATTAATCAGTCAGTTCATTTTAGCCATAAAATTTCCGTAATGAATGAATCAACAATTAAAAATAAGGATGAACTTTTAGCTGAAATTAAAAAAGAAATAGGTATTAGATTATCAAAAACGGGAGAACAAAAATTATATATCTTATTACTAAGTGATGTAATTTCAAAAAATGGAAAAATGAAAGAAAAATATCAAACTAATTATGAAAGTATTATTAATAATGTAGCTGATTTATATTACTTTGCTTTTGGGGTAGAAAATAATGAGCTTAAAAAAATTATTGCTGCAATTCTCCTTGCTGCTGTAGATGGAATCGCCATACAAACTTCTTTAGGAATTTTACCTGAGGATCAAGAAAGCTTTATCAAAGTATTTAATGATTTTTTTGCTGAAAGTATCCCTTTGTTTTTAGAAAAACACCTTAATAAATAAGAACTAAGAAAATTTTATCAAATTTTCTTAGTTCTTATTTATCTGAGCGCTAATCATATATTGATATCCTTTCGGTATTTTATCCAGGCTTATTTCTTTGGAGATAAATTGAATATATTTATCATGGTGGATAGCTGCTAAATAAAGATGGCATGCGCCAATACCTATATCAATTTGGTTCATTTTATCATATATAGGGGCTTTAATCATATTTAATTTTACCCTGTGCAAATGTATTTCATTGCCATCACCCGTAAAAAACCATGGTTGGCTATTGGTAGCGGAAGGGGCAAGGCGAACTGGATTTAAAAGTTCATCCATTTTACTTGCAGCTGATATTTGCTCAAGATTTTTGCGCTTAAATTCTAATATCTCCTTTCTATTAGTAGGTCCTTCACTATGACCAAATGCTAGCATAATAACAAAGTTTAAACCATTTTTTTGTTTGGAAACCTGACTGGATGGTTTTGCTAAACCAAGCCAGCAACTTCCTATTCCTTTTGCAGATAAGTATAAATCAATCTGCTGCAAAACAAAGCCA
>DUUM01000323.1 GCA_012841565.1 Candidatus Epulonipiscium sp.
AATCTTTTGACTATTTTACTTCCTTTAGTTTCTCTGTTTAATAAAATAAGCAACCTAGAAACCGTATGGTTTGCTTTTATCCTGTTTTTTATACTGTTTAAGAAGGTTTTTTGATCATTAAAAAGCCAGCTTAGCACACTATGTGCAAGCTGAATTTTTACAATATATTTAGTAATGCTTTTTCATCAATTCAAATATTTCCCCATCTGTCATATGGTTTTCAAAATTTGTTACTAAAATGACTTTCCTATCTGTTTTTGAATATAAATAATCCCTTTGCCAGTGGTAGAAATGAAGACCATCCCCTATATTTCTAACATCCCCCATTAAATGCCTTAGCAAATATCCTGTTTGTTTGATATCTGTTAAACAGTCATTTTTGTAAAAATCTTTCCATTTACCATGTTCTCTTCCCCTCATTAAAAGATTAGCTTCCTCAAAGTATTCTACTGCTCTTCCTATTCGAATTGAATTTTTAACAGTTTGAAAAAAATTATGGTATTTATCACTCTTTAGTTATTCTATCAATCAGGGCCAAGCTTTGTCCTAGCCCTTTAGCCATTTGATTCAACTGATATATTACTTCCTTCTCTTCTTCTTTAATAGAATCTTTTGTAAGAAACACGCTATTATTCATTACCCTTGAATCCTTAGGGATTTCTTTTAGGTATTTTCCGGTTAGTAATCCTTGGGCAAGAGGGGAAAAAGCAATACTTCCCATGCTATTTTCATCTGCAGCATGGATTGCTTTCTCATTTGTCCTATCTAACATGGAATATTTTTTTCTTTTAATAAACTAGCAGCCTTTTTGATACCTTCATCACTATAATTACTAATTCCTATATATAAGGCCTTCCCGCTAGTGCATCCATGGTTTCTTCAAGTGGCGTGTTTGGATCTGGCCTATGGTGATAAAATATATCCACATATTTTAAGTTCATACGTTTTAAACTTTGGTCCAAACTTGCTACTAGACTCTTTTTACTACCACAATCCCCGTATGGGCCTGGCCACATATAATAGCCTGCTTTCGTTGATACAATTATTTCATCTCGGTAAGCCTTGAGTTCCTTTTGAATTACTCTTCCAAAGGTTTCTTCAGCACTTCCTGCAGCTGGCCCATAATTATTAGCCAAATCAAAATGTGTAATCCCTAAGTCAAAAGAGCCTCAAATCATTTCTTTACTGTTTTCAAAATTATTTTTGTCACCGAAATTATGCCGTAATCCTAAGCTGTTAGGATTATGGAAAATTAAAAAGCCAGCTTTAGCACGTAATGGCTAAAGCTGACTGATTTTATCAAGCTAATTATTCAACTACCTCAACAACATAACCTTTCTCTTTCAACTGGTCAATCACTGTATCTTCTTCAACTAAATGACCAGCTCCAATAACAACAAAATAAGTTGTCTTTCCATCTTTTTCTAATAACTGTATCAGTTTTTTTGCCATATCTTGATCCCTTTTTCCAAAGAGCATTTGTTCAAACTCGCCTTTTTCTTCTCCTATAGCATCTGAATAGGAACTTGTAAATCCTTCTATATCTCCCTGGTACCATTGCTCTGTCCATAACTTTAATAAAGCCGCTGATTTTGAACCTTCACTAGATTCCGGATTTAACACTTCATCTAAAACACTATTTAAATATTCTTCTTGCATTTCTGGAGATAAGCTATTAAATAATTCTGCTTGATACATAATTCCTTCTAGCTCCGCAACTGGTTTGCCTGTTAACATGGCTATTGTTAAAAAATACCTATCTATTCCTAAGGTAGCTGCTTCCGCCCCACCTTGTAAGGAATCTGAATTACTACTTACTATAACAGATAAATCATTGGCTACGCACCAAGGTTTAAATTCATCATATGCATTGACAGGTAACCCGTACTGCCCTAGCACCTGTACACATTTTTCATAGGTTTCTTCTGATACATGCTCTGGCAAAATTGAGCCATCTGAATACATGGCCGCTTGTATAAATTCATCTAATCCTTCTTGACCACCTAGAATATTTGCTTCTACAATCAACATATCGGATTGGTTAAAAGCATCCCTTACTTGCTCACTTAGTGGATATAAGCTGGTATCCCCGATATGAATAGAACCTAAAAGATAAAGGGTGTTCTCGCCTTTACTTACTTGCCACATTAGTCCCTTAGCACCTACTTGGGCTGCCCTATATGTATCTTCAATTAATCTAGTGGCAAATACAGTGGCCTGTTCTACCGTACAAGCTTCTTCTAATGCAAGGCCTTGATCTGTTCCATTTAGGATTCCTCTTTGTTGCATATATACAACCGGGTCATCATTAAACCCTAATTCTTCTGGAAGTTGATAACAAGCTAGTTGGTTATAAAGCCCTGCAAGGATTGCCCCTCTTGTTCCATCTTCTACATAAACTTGAGGTGAAAAAGTTTCATCTTTCTCAAGTTCTAGTTCCAAAAGTTTTTGAGCTACGTTATCTAATAATGTAACTATCTTATCTTCCGGGATACTTTCTTGAAACTTATCTATGTACCATGCCATCGGATAGATACCGTATTTTTCTCCTTCATTCAGTGTCCCTATGGACCACGGGCTAATCTGTGGTTGTTGTGGCTCGTTAGCAAGTACCGGTACAACGGTTGAAATCATTGTAGTTCCAATAACAAGGCCTACGGCAATACCTTTTCTTATTCTGTTAATAATGCTTGTTCTCATTTTTATTCCTCCATTTTTTTAATCGACCCATTTAAATAAGCCTTCCTTTTTGCAGTGTACAAACTTTTAATCTTCTTTTAATGGCTTCAATAAATATCTAAATGCGTTTACTTTAAAAGCTTTGTGTGCGTCTATGTGATAACTTGTTAGAAATATAATTTGACTTTTATTGTCCTCCCTACCTGGTTTTTTGCTAACGTTATATCATCGGTTCCGTCTCCCCCACTTCCCAATTGTACCATATATATACTATTATTCAAATTTTTTACATAACTTAGACTTTTAAATACATTGTTCAGAATGACATTATCTTATTGTATCATTTCAATTGTTTTAATTAAAATATTATCATATTTAATCCTCTCAGTATAAATATTTATATCTATTCCGTTTTCTTGTAAATCTTTTTCTTTATAAAAACTTTCTTTTGTTTTGTTAATATAAATGTCAGGCTTTGTTCCATATACCGAATTATTAGTTCCGTCTTTGTTATAACAAAGACTTGGAAAATAAATATATACTAATCCACTGTGTTTCAAAGAACCACGGTAAAAAGAATCTGCTAATCCTTCTCCCCGAGTAATGGATCCTACTATAGTACCTAAGTTGTTCTCTTTTATCATAGCAATATACCCATCTGCTGCTGATCCTGTTCGTCTATTAATTAAATAATATATTGATTGTTTTGTTTGTGTAGATTCTCCTTTATATGTATATTTACGTGTATAGTAAAAACCACTTTCATTTTTATCGGTACAGTATACAAACCTATTTAATGCTGCATTGTTTATAACTTTATTAGAATCCGAATCTGGAATAAACCAGTTATGTGTTACAGTTACACTATCGTTATAAATTGGGGCATACAAATATTTTATTCCATAATTTCTTAACCCACCATAATTATCCCTTAAGTCAATAATAATACTACTAAACTCTTTCATACTTTCTAGGGTTGTTAACAATTTTTTCCCCTGTAAATTCATAAAGTCTTTCACCTGGACATACCCTATATCATTTTTATAATCAAAATAACTGCAAATACCATTTTCATCATTAATATTTCTTGATTTTTGATTATCCTTTTCATATAAACGAGACAGCGTACTAACAATTTCCATTTTAATATCAAAGTATAATTCTTTAATGATAGTATCCCCAGTATCAGAGTTGACTAAAGTTACATTTACTTTTTCACCAATTGTATCATTTAATGTGAAATGTTCACAATAAGAAACTTTTCTTTTAAGTGTGGTTACCTAAAAAAATATTATATATAGGATTGTACTGACAATCTTTTTTTGTTGCCTTTCTATTTTGGATGACCATTTTTTGTAATTATAAATTACTATAAACAAAAATTTTACTTATATATAAATAATAAGATATTTTCACAT
>DUUM01000324.1 GCA_012841565.1 Candidatus Epulonipiscium sp.
CTATGGCACGTGCAGTCTACACTAAAGATGAATATACCGTTGTAAAAAGCAAACGTGGTCATGTGATTATAAATACTAAGGGGATTTTTGATAAAAATCATGCACATATTAATAGATTATCGACTTGCAAGATGGTAATAGGTCTGATTAAAAAAAATATTGTCCCAGATAGTTCTTATTTGAGAGAAACAGTTAAAAGGCTATCGTTGGACAGCAAATACATAGACAAAATAAATAGCAAAATTGAAAAAGACAAGAATAGACAATATTACTTCAATCCTTCAAAGGGAGTGGTGAGAAAATGATACCTAGAAGCATCATAGGAAAACATATAGAAATTGGTAAATACGGTTGTTCAAAGTGTAGGCATTACATCCCTGAACATTATAGTTGTCTATTAGATAAATGTATCCATGGTGATAAAAACAAGTATATTCCTCCTAAGAAGAAAAGACATAGATGCTACAGGTGTCCTTGGGGAAAAGATACAGGTGGCACATATTTTTGCATGTTACCTAGATGCATGCCTAAATTAGGTAGTTTTAGAAACAAATAAAACACATAAAAACATATTAAGCTAAGGCGGTGATTAAATGCAGGACATAAGATGTCAAAATTGCAACAAGATGCTCCTCGAAGCTGAAGGCGAGGGCAAGAAGAAATGCCCTAGATGTAAAGAAATTACACACTATGTATCTACTACAAAGGGCGTATTTTACTTAAAGGATAGAGAGTTGAAATTAGCACACCAGTAAAGGAGAGTGTCTTAAAATGAGTGGAAGAATATTGCAAATACACAACTTTAAAAAAATTGAAAAAGAAATTAATGACAGGCTTAAAAGATGTAAAGGGTCTAAAGCAAATCCATGTGGGCCAATTGTTTCGTGGTATGGGTTGGCTGGAACCGGACACTGGACACCTAATTTACACTACCTTAACTTCGATAGGATTGAAATCGATTTTTATGATATGCACTTTTTTACAATACACTTCTATGTCGGCGACTTGGAAACGGGTTCATTTCCGTTCGACACATCTTTTACAGGGGAACATAGGAATGTTTACTTTTTCTTCCATAGTGACGATTTAGCGGAGGGAGAAAAGATGATATCTCTATCAAGTGGAATATGTGCAGGAAAAGAAGTATACCTAAAGCAAGGGTGGGTGGCGAAGTGGCTAAGAAGATTGATTTGGCGGGACAGAGGTTCGGAAGATTAATCGTTATAAAGGAAACAGAAGAAAGAAGGGGTGGAGACATTATATGGCAGTGCCAATGTGATTGTGGCAACATCAAGGGCATTAGGGGCTACTCTTTAAGGCGTGGAGACACTAAAAGTTGCGGATGCTTTAGGAGGGAAAAATTAAAAAAGTATACCGATAAATATAATTTTAGTACGGAACAGCATAAGCAAGAGGCGGGTATTCGTCACAATAGGGATAATAACTGGAAAGAAGATACAATGTTGTGTTCATTGAAAGAAAGAAAGATGATGAGCAATAACACTACAGGTGTAAATGGGGTTTCGTGGTGTAATACTTACCGCAAATATGTTGCCAATATTAGGTTCCAGAAGAAATTGATATTTTTAGGAAGATATAACAGACTAGAAGATGCAACAGAAGCAAGAAAAGAGGCGGAAGAAAAATATTTTCATCCTATCCTCGAAAAATATGGACGATTAGAAAATGAATAACATTATTAGATTTACCAATTGAACAAAAGCGTCTCTAGCAGACCTATTTACCTTAACGGGTGGATAGGTCTTTTTTTATTGGAAAAAATGGAGGTGTTAGAAATGCCAAACAAGAAGATATACACCAAGATGCCAAAGAATTACTATAACTACTTTGATATATGTAAATGGGAAAATATTCCGACTGGAACTTCAAAAAGTGCTATTGGAGAAAAAGGCTTAGCAGGCATATCGAGCATAGTAA
>DUUM01000325.1 GCA_012841565.1 Candidatus Epulonipiscium sp.
AATTATTATTTTGTTTGTAAAAAATAGAAAATTAAATAAAAGATATAATAGTTTTATGCGCGGCACAGAAACAGATATAGAAGGATTACTGATAGAAAGCTTGAAGAAGATAGACAAAGTCCAAAACGACTATCAATATGTAAAGGAATCTATTGCACACACACAGTTGCAACTTAAAAGATGCACACAAAAGGTTGGTATTGTAAGGTATGGTGCCATTCCTGGTGTTGGTGCGGAATTATCCTTTGTGATTGCTTTTTTAGACGAAGAAGATAATGGTGTTGTTATAAATGGAATTTATACCAGAGATGGATCCTATACTTATGCAAAACCAATCGTCGGAGGGAAATCTACACATACACTATCAGATGAAGAAAAGCAAGCTATCAAAAGTGCAAAAGGGTTAGAATAATACTAGATAAAAGGTCTCCATCCTAGTATAGGTTTTATAATATGAGGGATACTAATAGTAAATCTTATATTGTATGATGGAGGAGTTGTATAGATGGTCATAGCAGTAGAGCCGGGCTTGGAAAATATATCAGACCAATTAGTAAAAAGAGGATACACTATCGTTAACTATCCTGAATATAAAGGGGTAGTAGATGCCATTATTTATAAAAAAAATATGATTAATCATATTAATGAATATCAAAACAGTGTTATGGTAAATGCGTTAGAAAACAATAATAATAAGCCATCTCAAGGGGTGCTTATTATTAATGCAAACAATAAAAGTGCAAATCAAATTGAGGAAATATTGAGAAGCAGAGTCTACTCGCCTTTATTCTACTAAAGATGCAGCTTGACAGAAAACATAAAGTATTTTATGCTAGTATGAAAATAAGAATATTATAAACGATGAAAAGACATCAGTTACCCAACCCTTGCCAGAGAAGAAATCCAAGGCTGTAAGATTTCTAAGTGTGATGATTAACTGTCCAAGCTTTGAGTTTCTGCATAAAGACATAAGTGCAGCGGGTTCTCCCGTTATAGAGGACACAAGTGAATGTGCATAAAATAATTAGCACATTAACAAGGGTGGTACCACCGACAAACATAACTCGGTCCCTTTCCAGGGATGCGAGTTTTTTGGTGCCCACATTTTTACTTGCTTGCAAGGGTAAAAATGTGGGCACCACGAAATCACCGCAGGTGATTGAGTGCTACTGTTCTCATTTCACTTAACCACAAGGGTAAAATTTCGGAAAAACATATTATGAGGGGAGTTTTATAAATGGCAAAGAAATTTGTATCAGAAATTACAGATATGCAAGAGGATTTTCCACAATGGTATACAGATGTTGTAAAAAAAGCAGACCTAATAGATTATTCAAGTGTAAGAGGTTGCATGATTATAAAACCTTATGGTTACGGTATATGGGAGCTTTTACAACAGCAACTAGACCAACGATTTAAAGAAACTGGTCACGTTAATGTTTACATGCCTTTGTTAATTCCAGAAAGCTTGTTGCAAAAAGAAAAAGACCATGTAGAAGGATTTGCACCAGAAGTAGCATGGGTAACACATGGGGGAGATGAAAAACTAGCAGAACGCTTATGCATTCGCCCAACATCTGAAGTACTATTTTGCGAACACTATGCAAAGGAAATACAATCTCATAGGGACCTTCCAAAACTATATAACCAATGGTGCTCTGTAGTAAGGTGGGAAAAAACAACCCGTCCGTTTTTAAGATCATTAGAATTCTTATGGCAAGAAGGGCATACGGCCCACGCAACTGCTGAAGAAGCACAAGA
>DUUM01000326.1 GCA_012841565.1 Candidatus Epulonipiscium sp.
CAGATATAGGCAGGTACATTAACGACTATAGACCAGCCAAAGGCGAAAACAGGATTGTAATTTGGTTCAAAAATGGGACAGAAGTATATGTAAGATGGGTCGAAGAAATTAAAGAATTTGTATTTAGTGAGGTGGAGTAAATGATTAAAAAAGGTAGCAAGGTAATAATCGTAGGAAGTGCAGAAGAAGAAAAATATAAAGGTTGTATATTTGATGTATTAAGTGACCCATACGAAATATGTGGCAGTCAAGTTGTAAAGATGAAATGTCATGAAATAGGAAAATATTATGGTGGTGGTTATGCGGTAGAGTTTTTAAGAGAGGTGGAGTAAATGAGTGACGGCACATGGGACGCAATGAATAGAAGTGACATGCTAAAAAGGGATGTGAAAATTAAAGTTAAAGACATTAAGAATGAACGGTTTCAAGATATGCCGTGTTCTGTATGTTATAGAAAAAAAGACGTGAAAGAATTGCATATTAATAATACAGTCCACGCATTATGTAAAAAGTGTAGGAAGTGTTTATATGATGAACTTAGCGAGGTGAAGTAAATGAAAATTATAAGTGCAGACAGAGGGCAAGGAAAAACAACTGAATTAATCAAAAGGTCAAATAAAGAATGGAAATATATTATTTGTGCAGACATAAAAAGAGTTGAGATTATAAGCACCATGGCAAGAGGACTAGGACTGGACATACCTTATCCGATAGCAGTAAGAGAGTTACCACTAAGCAATGGCTCCTTTATAAAAAGTGTTTTGATTGATGATATAGAAGATGTTCTTCAATCTATTATAGGTAAAAAAGTTGATTGCGTTACCACTTCGTGCGAAATCGTATCAATAGAGGGGGACTTTACAGATGAAACAAATAGATAAAATCAAAATGCTTATTGAAATATTAGAAGAAAATGTTGAAATGCTAGAGGAATATCCAAAGAAACAAGAGGAATGGGAAAACAAAAGGGATGAATATATTAAGCAACATGGTGGTCTTTACAGATTCTACGGCGAGTATCCAACGCCAGGCACATCACAAAGTCATATTAACGACATAGCAAGACTGATAAGAAAGGAATTATTGAAAATATAAGGGGGAAGTATTCATGACTAGGGAAGAATTACTAAAAGTAGCCAAACCCATTTTATTCAATACTGAAATGGTACAGGCAATATTAGAAGGCAGAAAGACGGTTACAAGGAGAGCAATCAAGCTAGATTTAGGTCTAGCTGATATGGATAAAACGGATAATAGTTACTTGAAGATACCAGATGAATACGGAGATTACCATGATGCCAAAGACTTATGCAGGCATAGAGTGGGGGATATTCTTTATGTCCGAGAAACATTCAGATATGTTTCCATTGGAGAAGTTACCTATGAGGGTGAATGTATTTGGCAAGAAGATGTTATTCAATTTAAAGCAAGTGAAGAAGAATTTGATGAAGAATACGAACTTTTTATAGGAGAGTATGAGAAGTGGAAACCATCAATTCATATGCCTAAGGATATAGCAAGGATATTCCTAAAGGTAATAGATGTAAGGGTTGAGAGATTGCAAGATATTACTGTTTCCGATATTTTACGGGAAGGTATAAGGGAAATCAAAGGTCTAAAACATGTTTTTCACAAAATCACAGAACATAAAAACGAATTTAAAACATTGTGGAATTCAACAGTCAAAGAGCAGGAATTAAGCCGATATGGCTGGGAAAGCAATCCATTCGTATGGGTAATTGAATTTGAAAGGGTGATACCAAAATGAAATTAGATATTAAAAGGGCAATCGTAACAAGTGGAGCTTTATTCCACTATTTGAAAGACATTGAACTGGTGGGAAAAATTGATGAGGATGATGGTTTTTATAGAATATTTGGTTGTAAGAAAGAAGATGAACCAAGGTTTTATAAGGGGTTATTAGGCTACGACAAAGTAAGTGGGGTTCACGGATTTAAAACGATTAAAGATGTAGAAGAATACTGGACTGACTATGGAGACTTATGCTTAGTATTGGACGAAGGAGAATATAAGATTGTGGGAAACATGGACATTAGCCGAAGAGAAGTGGTGGCAGAATGAAAGCAGAATTTGACAACGCAATTATAAAGGTTTGGTTTAATAGCCAATCCACTTCAAGGAACTTTTATAACGTTAAAGCAATTGTGCAAGATGGTAATTCCGCATTAATTAGAACCACGAACGGTGACCAGCACTTAATAAATTTCAATAATGTAAACATGATAGAAGAAATAGCAAAGAAGTAAGAGGCATGTACAAGGGGAAGTCACTAAAGTTTGGCGACTAGGTAGACTTTCCCACAAGTACACACATTTAGAGTATAGCATTTTTGAAAAAATAAATATAGATAGGATAACATTTTATGAATTAATGTAATGCAGATTTTGATAGCAGAATTATACATGCTTTAATCTGATGAAGAGATATTATGAGTTTGGATATTATTATTTTGATTTTTTTCATGTTTTTTGATTTTTATAGATACTTTACATAAAAAACAGAAAAAAGAAAGAATGACGATCCAGATATACATCTTTTCAATTTTTATATTAAATAAATAATGAGTTGAAACAATAGTAATGAGATAAATAATGGATGTAAATCCCGAAAGTAAAAAGATGTGTTCGATTAAATCTGGCCTTGAACTACCAGTGGTTGAACTAAAATTTATTAAAAATGAAAATAGTAATGATGGAGAACATATCCCGATGGATATTAAGAGTAACCTAAGCATATCTATTTCTTTGAAAAAATCAATATTATAGATTGCTAAGCCACATGCACCAGGAACAATCATTCCAACAATAAAAACAACCACCGTTAAAAATAATGTTGGTTTTATTTTATGTAAAGATTTTAAAAAACTATCAAATCCTTCCATACCACACCACCTTTCTATTAGCTATATCCACATAGTAATCTATTTACAAATATTGTGCAACATAACAAACCGGAATAGAAGGGGGGAATTTATTAAATTAGTATTATGAAGATTAGATAACACCGGGAGCGATTAACTTGAAAGAGTAAATTATAGTAAAAAGATAATGCCATCAGGGGGAACCACTTTTAAAGTTAAGACCAATAAAACCTACATTTACGGTAAATCCTTCAAAGCGAGATACTAAAGTGTGTACTTTAAGCATACGCACCACCTCCTTGAATTTGTGTAAAGGTTTGTTGGTTCCCACCGGGTCATGATGCCCCCTCAAGGCACTATGGGGTTATTATAATCTAAATAATTAGATAAGTAAAGAAAGAGGTTAGGAGTTGAAAAGATGAGTTATTATGACTCAAGGGCAAGGCATATAAAAGCAGAAATTGTTGATTTTATCGTTCCTGAAAGATTGATAGAAGCAAGATTGGTACGGGATTACCCAAGGAGTTTTTGTGCAGAACAATTAGGAATATCAGAATGGCTATTAGGAATGTATGAGAACGGACATAAGGAAATTCCGAAAGAGTTGTTGTTTGGATTGCAAACATTGTATAGGTTTTCGAAGGGATTTTTCTATAATATGAAATGGGAAAGAGTATAGAGGGGGAATAGTTATGGAACGATTGATCAGCAGGATTAAGGATAACGTTTATTACCCAAAAGGGGAATATACCCCAACAACATTATGTGCAGAGATGACAACTAGTGAGGTCAGGGAGTGCATGAGTAAATTAGCTGAATACGAAGATTTAGGAATGACACCAAATGAAGTATACAAAACAATCAAAGCTGGTGTTCCTGAATGGATTCCAAAATATTTAGAGTATCGGGAGTTGGAAAAACAAGGCTTATTAATCAAGCTACCTTGTAATGTTGGAGATGAAGTCGTTATTATATTTAACGAATACGGAGAACTATTTCTTACAAACGGATGGAGAGTTGCAGAGATAACAATTACTGACAACGATACAATATTTAAATTCGAATGTTGTGTACCGAATGATGAGGAAGAAAGAAGTTTAAAAGACTTTGGTAAAACTGTTTTTCTAACTGAGCAAGAAGCAAAAAAAGCATTAGAAAACCTGATAGGTGAGCAGAAGGGAGTAAGACGTGAATAAATGCAAAAACTGCATACATTACGATGATAGCAACTCTTATCCAGACACTGGATATTGCCACCTATACGAATTGTATGTAAAAGAAAGCAACAGTAGTTGTGAAGATTTTGAAGAATAGGAAGGGGCGATAATTGTGTTTATGGAAATAGGCATGACAATTGATAATAAAATTGAAGATATAAAGGGTTGGAATAGAAAAAGGAGTTGGTACAAGTTCTATACCTGCATATATTTATTAAAAAGAAAAAAATCCAGTGATTTTAAAGCCATGTTAGAACTATTTTATGAAATAGGCTATTTATACAGGTGGCAATATGAGAAATTAAAGAAACATAGGACAACAATAAATGGGCTAAAAGGTACGGATACACCTGCATAGTTTACTAAGGATAGTAATAAAAAAGGTGAATGCCATTTAGCGATTCACCTTTTTTACAATCTTTATTGGTGGCTTAATCAAAAGCTCCATTTTAGGATTCTCTGAAGTTTCACCAGACCAATATTTATTGGCAAAGAAAGCGGTATATAAAGGGGAAAAATTATATATATCACAATAAAGCCACGAACTATCAAGGTGCAAATAATTTTCATGATTAAATTCAACTTCCCAAATTGTAAATTTATCTAGAGGATTGTGGGAGAGTATGCTTTTCCAAATTAATGCTTCATCAAGTGTTTGTGATGCAAAAAAAGATTCGAATCTAGAAACTTTGTCTGGGAATTTTAACAGTCGTTCATATTCAAGTAAATTTTCCAGTATGAATTCTTTCATATTTACTTGATTGGATTGACTAATATAATAGAGGCCACCATGCCTTGATAATCCTTCTGGATAATTACTGTTTAGTATTTGACCCAAAAAAGCAGGTTTAATATCATCAAATATTTGCAATTCTATTATATCGCCTTCTTTTAATGAATTAGTTCTATCTATATGATATGCAATCAAAATACCACCCCTTTTTTATAATATTATCATAGAAACCAGGTAAATAAAAGGAAATTCACTTAAAGGAGTATGCAGCTTGATAGATTTCAACAAATAAAACTGTATGCTTATTGTCTTAACAAGTTGATAAAGTTGATTTGAGATTATGACGAACCTTGTTTTTATTTTAGATTATATGTATAATTTAGAAAAGTGAATAGGCATACATAAAATCTGGGGGGGATGGAATGGTGAAATATGATAGTGATTCTATTAAACAAGTGGCATACTTTGTAATTGATACTTATTACAGTGAATTGAACATCGAGCCCATAGATCTAGAAGTGGAATTTATAGATGACTTATATAAAAGAAGGTTAGAGTTAGCGATTGATGAAAATGATAAGAATAATGTTAAAAAAAACAA
>DUUM01000327.1 GCA_012841565.1 Candidatus Epulonipiscium sp.
ATTGCAGCGGCTTTAAAAGTTGCAAAACGCTTAGGAAAAGGAAAAAAGGTTGTAACCTTATCCCCTAGTAATGGAGAAAGATATTTAAGTACGGACTTATACCTATAAGAAATAAGGCTAATAAGGTGTTATTATAAGGAAACTTATGATACAATTATCTTGCATAAAATACAATAGGCAAGTCCTATTTAGGAGGATATATAATGGCAGGACATTCAAAGTTTGCAAATATTAAGCATAAAAAAGCAAGGAATGATGCGCAAAGAGGGAAGATTTTCACGAAAATGGGTAGGGAACTAACCGTAGCTGTAAAAGAAGGGGGAGGTACCGACCCAGAAATAAATTCTCGTCTTAGGGATGCGATAGCTAAGGCTAAGTCTAATAATATGCCTAATGATACCATTCAAAGAAGTATCAAAAAAGCATCTGGTGAAGATGGGGCAAATAATTATGAGAGAATTACTTATGAGGGGTATGGCCCTAATGGTGTTGCGGTTATAGTAGAGGCTTTAACAGATAATAAAAATCGTACGGCATCTAACGTTAGGCATGCCTTTTCAAAAGGTGGCGGAAACATGGGAACAACAGGCTGTGTTTCTTTTATGTTTGATAAAAAAGGAGAAATTGTAATTGAGCGCTCAGCAACTGAAATGGACGAAGATGAGCTAATGATGCTTGCGATAGAAGCTGGTGCAGAGGATTTCATTGTAGAAGAAGAAGGGTTTACAATTATTACAGACCCAGATGAGTTTAGCAATGTCCATAAACAGTTAGAAGAGGCAAATATCCTTATGGGGTCAGCAGAGGTTGCCATGATTCCCCAAACCATGACAGAACTTACAGATCCAGAAGATATCAAGAAAATGGGACAATTAATGGAAATACTAGAAGATGATGATGATGTTCAGGATATATTCCATAATTACGATGAAGTATAGAAGTTGTAGATGATACAAAAAATCTGCAGGGGATGATGATATTAATATCATTCATCCCCTGCTAATATTTTGCATATTGTATTTATAGGCGTTTGAGCATATCGCGCTGGCGACGCATGATTAATTGGCCTAGAAGGTTTTCTTTTTCTTGAGATAGCGTATGAAACTGCACCCGGTAAACATAAAGATCCGCTAAGTTTTTTTCTAGCTCTTCTAGAACAACCCCTTCTAACATAAAAGGTGTATCTAAGAGGGTGATTTCAATATGAATAGAATCATTTCTTGAGATTTTATCCTCACATGCCATTCGAAGGCCACCAACGCTAATATCAAGGGTAGAGGCTTTTTTAAATGGAGGGGGCTTTCCGGTACTATACTTAAATGGTTCAACCCATTCTAGGCGGAAAGATTGACGTTGTTGGTTTCTTTCTAGTGGGGACATAATAACCCCGCTGTAATAAAAATGACCTTGTTTGTTTTTAGAAAAACTTATAATTTTAACAGTAGTCATATAAACACATGCTTTGGTAATTATGACAAAAGGATAAACCCTATCATGTAGTAAACGAACGTAATCCCCAAGAATTAAGGGAGCATGAAAGGTTATATTATTTTGCTGCCAATCAATAATTGTAGTAATATAGGTTTTATCTTCTTTTCCTTCTACGATGATTCGCGCTGATGCATTCATATCATCCATAATTGTTTTGTAATAATCAGCAATACTTTTTTGAATAGAATTCATTGGTAAATCCCCCATTTCACATACTAATAGTATACCTATTATAATACATATGAATGAAGGAATACAAGTAGGACACAATATAATATGAGTAAGATTTAGTAAAA
>DUUM01000328.1 GCA_012841565.1 Candidatus Epulonipiscium sp.
AATACGAAAGAATTGTTATCCTTTGGTTGTCCGTGACCGTAAAATCTAGTTAAATAAATTCTTTCGTCTTCTAAGAATCTGTATTCATCAGAATACTCGATTTTGCCTGATTTACCAGTGCCTGCCGCCATCATATATCTCTTACCAAGACCAATGATTGCCTCATTTTCCGCTACTCTAGAAGATTGGATCACAGTAGTAGGGAACGGAAATACATTTCTTGCATACGTTCCATCTGTAGACCTAGGCGTTGTTGCTGGCATAACTTTTTTCAAGTAATCTTTAGGGTTCACTACTAAAATAACACTTTCAATTACTCTATTGTTTCCGTTTTCTGTTTCTGAAAGTGTAGCTAATAAGTTTCCATAAGCTATTGGATCTAAAGATGTAAGCTCTACACTTTCTTTATCAGGGTACCCAGTGTCTGGATCTATTGACCCCTTCATGTTCTTCCTCATTCCGATAGGCTCATGAAGGTTTGCATTTTGCCCTTTACCGTTCAAAATACCATCTTCTAATCCTAAATATAAAGCTTCTGTTAAAACTGTACGAACATATCTATCTAACCAGGCAGGCCCTAAGTCTAGCATTGCTTTGCAAACTGGTAAGAATGCAGATAGTTTATTTTGTCGTAAATCAATTTTCTTAAATCCAGATGTCAATTCTTTTACAATATCGGCACACAATGGAGACCAAGTAGCTAATTGTGCTGAGTTCTCATTAAGTAGCCACTCCGTTACTGCTCCAGAGTTTTGGAAATCAACTGCATCTAATAGTGGGTATTTGTTAGTTAAATCTTCAAACACATCATCTATTACAGTTTTTGGCATAACCACATTTAAATCTGCTAATGCTTGCTTAGGGTTTTGGCTTTTCATTGCCGATATTACTTTTTGATAATATTTATTTTCATCTGATGTTAGTTGCCTAACTCCTCTTCCAACTAATACGTTTGCATCTACACTTTGGGTAATGTTTTTAGCTTCTTGTATTACAGATTGTTGAATATGATCTGTAAAATCTGCAAAAGCTTGTGCAAATCCTTCTTCGTTCCCATCTATCATAGCCTGATTTAACTTTTGCATAATTGCTGCTTTTTGTTCTGCAGCTTGATCTGGGTTCGTCATACCGAAGAATTGTAAATCCAAGCCTATTTTTTCATTAATTTTCTCACTCATATTATTTATCCTCCTTATAATTTAACAAAGCCGCCATCATAGATAATGGTTTGTTTTTTGTATCGTTGTTTTGTTGTTCCTTGTTCTCTTTAAATAACTTATCTTCTAATTGTTTAATTTGCTTTTGAATCACATCTTCTAGATCTTCTTTACTAAATTCTACCTTTGTTGTAATTTCCTTTTCAGGCTCTTTCGTTACTTTTTGAAACAAGCTATTTCTAATGCTTTGGGTTGCCACTTTTTCATCATCTACTTCTAATAACTTAGTAGCAAACCCCATATTAACCGCATCTGCTCCACTTATCCACGTTTCGTTATCCATCATTTCTTTTACTTCATCTTCTGTGATGTTAACGTTATTCATATAAGCATTTATGCTGGCCTGCGTGATTATTTCCAAGTCCTCGGCTTGTTTTTTAAGTTCATCAGCATTCCCCGATGTGTAAGTCCACGCATTGTGGATCATTAGCAAGGATGTATTACTCATTTTTCTTTCATCACCTGCGCTAAAAATAACACTAGCAATGCTACAAGCAAAACCATCTGCATAAGTAGTAATTTTAGCATTATTCCTTTTTAGTGCATTGTATATCGCTAAGCCTTCTTTCACTTCTCCACCGTAAGAATTAATATAGATATTAATATTTTCTATATCTTCTCCTAGTGATTGTAGTTCTTTGGCCAACGTATAACTGGATACTTCATCTTCGTACCATGGCCATGATGTGATATCACCATAAATATAAATGTCTGCTGTTTTGTTCTCTGCGTTTTGATACAAACTATAATATTTTCCCACTTATTCACCCCCTTTCATCATTTCTTCAATAGGCTGGTAGTTTTTCGTCATAAACCTAGCTTGGGACCAGCTCGTATTTAAAGGTTCCATTCCTAAAGCTTTCAAGCTTTCATCAATGCTATAAGCACCTATTCTTGTTAAAACATCTAAAGCATTAGCAATATCTTTTAGATCTACCACTTTAACATTAGTAGTGTCACATCTTACATAAGTTCTTTCGTTGTAACTTACCTGCCTATACAACTTCCTGTTTATTTCATCTGTAATAAATTTCACAAGCGGATTGATACAAAATGCAAGATAGTTATTAACTGCATTGCCTGTATCTGCAACATCCCCTTTCAAAAGTTGTGGCGGTATCCTGAGTGCTATTGCTACAAAATCAAAAATATCATCTACAAATGCTCTTATCTCTCGGCTGCTATCATTATCTTTAGTAGATTTAGTTTCTTGGCGCTCATTATACTTTAAGCCATCAGTTAGCGGTAATAGTGCATCCCCTTCTGCTTCAAAGTAAGTCTTGAACCTTTCATCTAGCAAGTTCTGCAAGTCCGTTTGCGCCTTATCTGTTTGCGGATAGCTTGTAGGTATTTCAAGTGTTCCTTTCCTACCTTTGTTGCGCTTGTAACTCTTGCTACTTAATTCTATTAATTTAGAGTAATTATCATTTAAGCCATTGATAACAGTTTTTGTTTCCTCACCATACCATTCGAGGTACATTACTTCTGATTCCCTAAGCACATCCTTTAGGGCATAATTAGATACCGTTATATCCGTATATATATTTTCTTTGAAAGCAAATTCGTTCCTGGTAAATCCATCTGCTACATACAACATATTGTTTTGCATTATAACCAAACATTCGCTCTCATAAATTAACTTACTTATAACTTCTCTCCAAAATATACTTGAGGATATATTTTGATTAGGTTCTACGTTAAGGATGTAGTGGTTAGTTTTTTGCACCTTCTTACCTTTTTCATATGTTACAAATTCACTTTTGGCAATAGTATTAGCAATTAAGTTTATACTTGCTTGTAAAGCTAACTCTTTGTAAAACGTACTGCCAGCTACTTCGCCTATGATGGCGTTTAAGTTAAGTTTTCCATTTTTATTAAATATGCTTCTAAACCAGTCTGTAATTCCCATTTCTCACCGCCTTTCAATATGTCCTAACTGTTAATTTTCTAAATACTGTGTTTTGCTCTTTCAACTCTCCATCTTTTGTTAAGGCATGTATAAAAGCAAAGAACCCATCTGTTTTTCTTGTTTTTGGTTCTATTTTTAAATATGTTACGTTTCCTTTGGCATCTAATTGCTGGTAGGTGTTGTTGATGTACCAACGCATAGTAGGGTTGTCTCCAAAAGCTACCTTTTCATCTGCAAACATAACTTCAATCATTGGTGCAAGTTTCCCATGAGTTACAGGGCCACTTCTTGTTTTGTGTAGTGGTAGCCCTTTTTTCTTAAAATCTTCTTCCAGGACACTAACCCTAAAATCATCAGCCACTATATCTAGAATGTGATATTCTTTGGCCTTTTCTAAGAACCACTGCGTTATATACTCTGG
>DUUM01000329.1 GCA_012841565.1 Candidatus Epulonipiscium sp.
ATATCAATCAATACATTAATACTTTGATGAACCGCCGTATACCGAACGGTACGTACGGTGGTGTGAGAGGTCGGTAATTAAACTAATTAATTACCTCCTACTCGATCAGGAATACGTGAGACGTTAGTGTAAATCTTGGATCAGATAATCAGAGTTCGCCATATTAATGAAGTTGTAAAGCGCAGTTAAACAATTATTATGCCATAGTATAGATTTTAGAGATATTTTTTATAATATATAGTGAGTATAACCATAAATGGTTGTAGATCCAAAAGGTCTGTAAAGTATAGGAGGATATTAATATGAGGATTGAGAATAATAGACAATATTTTGCACAAAACACAGGTTTAGGAACTAAGTTAAAGATAAACACAGAAAAGGACGTTGCTCAGATTTATTCTAGAGATACAGTCATAAAACCTAATGTGAAAAATGATAGTTTAGAATCTTCCCCACTTCGCCACTTCACAAGAGCCAATAATAATATGCTGAAGCTAGGAGGAGAGTCGAAGATACACACAATCGGAAATGAGCTTGTAGTAGAAAATGACGATGATATGGAGACCAATGCAGATTTGGAAATAATTAATGCAAAAAGGACAAAAATGAATAATTTGTTACAAAAAATGGGTGTAAAAGGGCAGCTTACTGCGGTGTCACATGAAACTGTGCCACAAAATTATACAACATATTATGTTGAGGCTGAAGGTGATGCGAAGAATCTGTTTATCATTGAATTGGAAAATGGGGAGTTTATATTTACAGAAACTAACCATGACGATAGAACCCTCACTAAGTCATTTGGCGAATCCCGTTACTCTCTTATTGGGATAGACGAAGGCAAACTTAGTGTAGATGAATTAAAAAAAGCATTTGCGAGTTTTTTTGATATAGATCAGCTAAAGGATTTTAGTTTGGAATTTCTGGGTTCTGATATAAATAAACCAAGAAAGTAAGATAGATAGCCTATAAAACATAGATATAGTTGATGGTTATTACAAAACTGAATAGTATAATTTTAAGGATATATGCGGTATATCCAATGTCTATTACCGTACTTTTATAGAATAGGTGTATAAGAGTGAATGAAGATTTAAAAACTATATACAGAATAACATCCAGGGGGAATAAGTAATGAAAAGTACAGCAAAAAAACTCCTAATATGGGGGGCATGGATCACAATACCAATTGCGATAAGTATTTATATTTCGTTACAAAGCACATATGATACAAGGTCTTTTTCAACTAAATTAGTAAAAGAAATATTGACAATAGGATTACCCTATGCAATTTTTACTTTTTTCTATGTTTTGGCATTGATTACAAAACAATTTCGAAAGATTCCATATCTAATAGGTTTAGATATTATTTGTATTTTTCTTATGGTGTGGAGTATTAGTCGGTTTTATGAAGGGCCAAAGCTTGCAATAAGCTCACTTATTATAATCGTCAGCTTTATAGTAGCCAAGACAATATTGATTCTACAGAAAAACAAACAAGTGAAATTTCAATAAGTGTTTTACACTTACAAGAGAAAAATTAGCATGTATTTAAAACCATATCATTAATATAATTCAATGGTTAGGGGAGGGAGACTTCCACTAACATAGTACTCCTTATATTTCTCAACCTAAGACAAGAGCTGTCTAAGGTTGAGAAACATGTGCGCCCAGCATGGGTGCAAACTAGTCGGTGAAAGTCCGATACGGGGGTTGATAGTGCCAACCGTTAGCTTAAGACAAGGGTGTCCATGGTGACGTGGAATCTGAAGGAAGTCGGCGGCAA
>DUUM01000330.1 GCA_012841565.1 Candidatus Epulonipiscium sp.
AATATACGTCTGATTCTTGAATCTCTCTACCATCTACAATTGCTAATATTTTATCTTCCATTTAAAACTCTCCTTTATAGTTAAATTAAGGGCGATTTTGTCCCCTATCCTTAGAATAGTCTACCATTAATATGGCAACTTGTAAAATAAATATACATTATAAAATAAAATTAAAAAAGTAAATATAAATACAAAGGATATATGGTATAATAATAGATTATAAATAGAAGAAAAAATATAAATGAGGTATCATATGAATAATATAAAATTTAAAGAGTATGGTTTAGAAGAAGAAATATTAAAAGCACTGTCCATTTTGAAATTTAACACAGTAACAGAAGTTCAACAAGAAGTTATACCCGTGGCGCTTAAAAATAAAGACTTAATTGTTAAATCTCAAACCGGAAGTGGTAAAACGGCTGCTTTTGGTATTCCTATTTGCCAAATGATAGACTGGGAAGAAAACAAGCCACAAGCTTTAATTCTTACCCCAACAAGAGAACTAGCTATTCAGGTTAAAGAGGATATAAGCAACATTGGGAAATTTAAAAGGTTAAAAACCATTGCCCTATATGGTAAGTTTCCTTTTATTCGTCAACAAAAAGAACTCAAACAAAAGATGCATGTCATAGTAGGCACCCCAGGTAGAGTCTTAGACCATATAGAGCGGGGCACCCTAGACTTAAGTGCTGTTCAGTACGTTGTTATAGACGAGGCTGATGAAATGCTTAGTATGGGCTTTATAGAAGCAGTAGAGTCAATTATAAGAGTGACGCCTAAAAGTAGAAAGACCATGCTGTTTTCTGCAACGTTACCTGAAGATATAAAAAGATTAGCTGATCAATATATGAAAAACCCAACTTATATAGAAATCAAAGGAACAGGTCTTACAACGGAAAATATCCAACATGTAAGGTATGAAACAACTGAAAAGAATAAGATGGAATTACTAGAAGACATTACAATAATAGAAAACCCAGATACTTGCATTATATTTTGTAATACAAGAGAAAAAGTGGATCAGATAGAACAAAAATTAGCGAGGAAAGGCTATACCTGTGAGAAGATTCATGGTGGTATGGAGCAAGAAGATAGGACAAAGGTTATGGAAAGTTTTAAAAAAGGATATTTTCGTTACCTTATTGCCACAGATGTAGCCGCTAGAGGGATTGATGTTGATAATATTACCCATATTATTAATTATGATATTCCAGAAGAGATAGAGAGCTATGTCCATAGGACAGGTAGAACAGGTAGGGCAGGCAAGAAGGGGAGTGCAATAACCTTTGTAACTCCTTATGAAGAGCGTTTTTTGGCAGAAATTCATGACTATATTGGATTTGAAATAGATAAAGCAAATGCCCCAGATGCGGATCAAGTCAAAAAATCAAAAGCACTCTTTGATGAGAAAATGAATACAAAACAAACTATGACAATAAAAGAAGACTTAAAAGAAGAGCTTAACAAAGAAATAATGAAACTCCATATTGCATCGGGTAAAAAAACTAAAATGAGACCCGTTGATCTTGTAGGAGCCATTAGTAATCTTGAAGGTGTAACAGCGGATGATATAGGTATTATTAATATACAAGATGTATCTAGCTTTGTTGAAATTCTAAATAATAAAGGACCTATTGTTTTAAAAGCGCTCCAAACGACTCCTATTAAAGGTAGACTTCGTAGAGTTAGCATTAAAAACAATACTGACTTATGAAAATGAAAAGAAGAAAAAAACTAAACTTATTGGTAACTCTAGGCTTACTGTCGATAGCAGTCATTTGGGGTTCAGGGTTTATTGCAACACAAATTGCAATAGATGAGGGCTTAAGTACTGCCTTTATCATGTTTGTCCGCTTTACCGTAGCATCAATAGTTTTGGGAGTATCTTTTAAAGAAGACGTTTTAAAAATGAAAAAAATAGATTTTAAAATTGGTTTAATAGCAGGAACATTATTGTTTTTAGGATTTACTCTGCAAACAATAGGCCTTGGTTTTACAACACCTTCCTCTAATGCTTTTATTACAGCAACCTCGGTGGTTATGGTTCCTTTTTTAAGCTGGTTTGTTTTAAAAGAGAAGCCAGAAAACAAAATATTTTTAGCAGCTACAATATGCCTGACAGGTATTGGTATGCTAGCGTTTGGGCCAGGTGGTGGTATGAAATTAGGGATAGGAGATGCCCTGACTCTTTTATGTGCAGTAGCGTTTGCCATGCATGCGGTTAGTATGGGGAAGTTTGCACCTAAAATGAATTCCAATTTATTAACCTTTTTACAGATTACAACTTCAGCCGTATATTCATTTATAATGTTTATGTTGATGGACAGAGATTTTTCAGCTTTTACCTCCATTAAGGGATTACTGGCAGTTCTTTACCTTGGAATTTTTAGTACATTTATTGCATATACCATACAAACCCTATGTCAAAGGTTTGCATCCCCAAGTAAAGTATCAATTATTGTATCAACAGAAGCGCTTATTGGTAGCTTGTTTTCAGTTATACTGGGCTACGAATCATTTACTTATTTTTTATTTGCTGGGGGTATAGCTATTATTATGGCAATGCTAATAATAGAGATCGATTTCATTTCTTTCAGGAAATCGTCACAATAACATTTATACAATCAATCAGAAACGCCCAAGAAATATTAAATTATTTCTTGGGCGTTTCTGTATTTTAATAGGATGTATAATATATTCTTACTTAGATAGGGTTAGGAATAGAACATATCCCATAATAGAAATAATGCCACCACCCATATAGATTGCTTCATTCATTTTACGAGATAATTTTTCTTTATAGATATTAGCCACTAAAATAGCTAGAATAGCAAAAGTACTTATAACACCAAAAAATATTAGATTCTGTGATTGTTGATTAGAAGTATAAATACTGCCCGTTGTAAAAGATAAATCTGCTAAGAGTAAAATAAATAAATTAAATATATTACTACCTAATATATTACCCACCATTGCATTTAAATTACCAATTTTGGCAAGAGCGATACAAGAAGCAAGTTCAGGTAAGGAGGTAGCAATCCCAAGTAGTAGGGCACCGGCAAGGGTGACATCTAAGTTGAGCTTAAGAGCAACCATATCGGATACATAAGTTATACTGATGCTGGCAATCACAAGTAAAACACTAAACAGAGCAAATCTTGTAAAAAGTTGCTTGCTAGTAAGATTGGTATGAACAGTTGCATCTTGGATATCTTCCGAGGTGTCGTTTGCCATCTTCTTAATACATAAAATATAGATGATTGCAATTGCAATAGATACGATACTAATGCCTAATAATTTAATATCTTTATTAAACCATATAGGGAATGTGAGTAAGCCATATGCGACAATAAGCCACAGTGCTACAGTTGTATGGCTCTTTGAGATATAGGCATGGTTAACCTTTTTATATAGCAGCACAACGAGAGTTGCCAGTATAGTAATATTGAAAATATTACTCCCCAATATATTACCAATAACTAAGTCTGGTTTTCCTAAAAAAACAGTTGCTGATATGGAGGTAAAGAGTTCAGGTAAACTGGTTACAGCAGCTAACATGACCCCTCCAATAAATGCGCCTGAAACATTAGTCGTTTTGTCAATTAAATCGACATAGTATGAAATTTTAATAGATATTCCTACAACAATTACTGCTAATACTAAATACACGAAATAAACCATTTTGTATCGCCCCTTTATATGTGTTATGTGTTTATATAGATTTTCATAAAAAAAGAGACTTATATACCCGAAGGTATATAAGTCTCGCCATTTAAGATTAAACCAGAAAGAAGTCATTGCTTCATCCGCGGTTGTTGATTTAATCACACATATGTATTGTGCCGACTACTCCCCTATAAAAAATCACTATTAAATCTATGATTATAATAGCATAGGATGAGTAGAGAGGCAAGCTATTTGTTGTACAGCTATAAATACTGATGGTATAATAGTGAAGAACAGGAGGAAGAACATGGGCAGAATAATCACAAAAACTATCATAATAGAAGATATAGAAATTAATATTACAAAGAAAAAGATAAAAAACATTAATCTATCGGTACGTGCGCCAAATGGAGAAGTACGTGTTTCAGCTCCGTTAAAAACTACAGATAAAGTAATTAAAGAACTTGTAATATCTAAACTTCCATGGATAAAAAAACATCAGGCAAGATTTAAGGACCAGGAAAAAGCAATTAAAAATAAATATGTATCAGGAGAAAGCCTTATTTTATTTGGGGAAGAATATAAAATAAATCTAATATACATAGATAAAAATCCAGCTACAGTAGAACTTAGGGATGAGGGTTATGTTGATTTATATGTAAAAGAGGAAATGACTAAGGAGCAAAGGGCCAAGGTCCTAAAAGAATGGAAGCGGCAAGAATTAAAACGCCGGATTCCACCATTAATTGAAAAATGGGAAAAGACAATGGGTGTTGAAGTAGAAGCGTTTGGTGTAAAACAAATGAAAACAAGATGGGGAACTTGTAATGTGGTAGCTAGGCGAATTTGGATTAACCTAGAACTCGCTAAAAAGTCCCCTGCTTGTTTAGAATATATAGTGGTACATGAGATGGTACACTTATTAGAACGCAGTCATAATGATAAATTTAAAGCCTATATGGACCAGTTTTTACCGAACTGGAAAACCATAAAGGCTGAGTTGAATAATATTAATTAACATAACTTAGGTGATAGATTATAACCCTTTGAAATTAAGGCTGATTTAATGGATTCAATATGCTCAAAGTTTTTAGTCTCTAAAACAACCCGTAGGTAGCAACCATTAATATCAGAAGACTCACTAGAACGTTCATGGAGAACGGAAACTACGTTAGCGCCTAAATCAGCAATAATGGTAGAAACATCTTTTAGCTGGCCAGGCTTGTCCAATAGTTCAATATTAACAGAGAAAGTACGGCCAGATGTTATAAGGCCACGGTGAATAACGCGAGATAAAATAGTTACATCAATATTACCACCAGAAATAAGGCAAACAACCTTTTTCCCCTTAATTGGAACTTTGTTAAACATGGCAGCGGCCACTGCAACAGCTCCAGCACCTTCAGCAATTAATTTACGCTGCTCAATTAAAGTTAAGATGGCGGTAGAGATTTCATCATCCGTAACCGTTACAATATCATCTACATATTGGTGACACATATCAAAGGTAAGTTTACCAGGTTCTTTCACTGCAATACCATCAGCAATGGTTGATACACTACTTAGGGCTTGCAGTTTATTTTTTTTAATAGACGTAAACATGCTGGAAGCCCCACTAGCTTGAACGCCGTATACCTTAACGTTAGGGTTTAATGACTTAATGGCAAAAGCAATCCCTGAGATAAGGCCACCCCCACCAATGGGTACAATCACCGCATCAATATCTGGCAGTTGAGCTAAAAGCTCAAGGCCTATTGTGCCTTGTCCCGCAATAACATGGGGATCATCAAAAGGATGGATAAAAGTATAACCCTTCTCATCTCTTAGTCTTACTGCTTCAGCGAAGGCATCATCATAACAGCCTTTAACTAAATTAACGTCAGCCCCGTAAGCTTTTGTGGCCTCTACTTTAGAAATAGGGGCACCATCAGGCAAACAAATTAAAGACCTAATACCAGCTTTCTGAGCAGCTAAAGCAACGCCTTGGGCATGATTGCCAGCAGAACAGGCAATAACCCCATGGGATTTTTCCTCATCACTGAGCTGGGAGATTTTATAGTAAGAACCACGAATTTTAAAGGAACCAGTAATCTGCAGATTTTCAGTTTTAAGATAAACTTCACTTTCAGGGTTAATATCCGTTGCAAGAATTAAGTCAGTGGGTCTAATAACATCTTTTAAAACAAAAGATGCGTGGTAAATTTGGTCTAACGTTAACATAGCATTACCTCCATTTTCTTAAATAAAAAAGCCCTCATCTCTATAACCATAGAGACGAGAGCATATAATCTTCCCGCGGTACCACTCTAAATTGCCCATTAGGCCACTTAATGTACATCTAAGAATGTACTCTCAGTTGACGGTGAGAAACCGGACAATCTTAATCCTTACAATTTAAGTTTTAAATGTAAGTTTCAGTTTATCTGCTCAGGGGTGATTAGTATTAGGTTGTTCTACTACCTTGCAGCAACCGGTAGCTCTCTGTAAAGAATTCTCCTAAAATGCGTCCCCGTCATAGCATTTCATTGTTTTTAACATTATACTTCTTATTGCAATAAACATCAAGTGAAAATCATATATTTATATATATAGTTAGTTAAGTGCTTGTTGGTGTATATGAGATATTGTATAATAGGGGGCATCAGCATGACACTAAAAAGTACATAGGGGGGTAACGTATGGAGGCATTAAAATGGATTTGGAGTTATCTTAAAAACTATAAGATAAAATATGGATTATCGATATTAATTGTTCTAGTAGCAGGAATTATTAGTCTGCTTCATCCAATACTAGGAGGTGAAATTGTAGATAAGGTTTTGGTAAAAGGCGAGACCCAATATTTAATTCCGCTTTTACTTGCAATGATTATGATTCTTCTTGTGAAAAATGGGCTAGAGTATTGGTATAAGGTGAATTTTGAGCATATATCACAAAATGTGTTGCTGAATATTAGAGAAGATATCTTTGAGAAATTACTAGAGCTAGATGTAGACTTTTATAAAAATACAAAAACAGGGGATTTAATGGCTAGAATGACGGGCGATACAGATACCCTGAGACACTTTGTAGCATGGGTAGTTTATAATGTTATTTCAAATATTAGTATTTTTGTGTTTGCAATTATTTATCTATCTTTTGTTAATCCAATATTAACATTGTGCATGCTAATTGTATGTCCTTTAATTGCAACATTAACCGTGAAAATGAGTAAGGAAATTTCTCCGACTTTTCACCAAGTACGTGAAGCATATTCAAAGTTAAACTCAGTTGTGCAAGAGAATATTAGTGGGAATCGAATTGTTAAGGCATTCTCCCGAGAAAAATATGAAGTAGAAAAGTTTAATATACAAAATGAATGGTATAAGGAAACGAATATGGATACCATTCGTGTAACTCAAAAATATTTACCTGGTTTAGATTTTTTAACAAATTTCCTAACCGTCATTATGTTATTTGTGGGTGGCTTATTAGTTATTTATGATCAGCTATCTTACGGCGATCTAATGGTCTTTAACGGTATGCTTTGGGCACTTAATAACCCTATGCGATCAGCTGGGCACTTAATTAATGATACCCAACGTTTTATTGCCTCTTCAGCTAAAATAAGAGAACTTCTTGAGAGAGAGACAAAAATTAAAAACATAGAATCATTAGAACAAACCAACCGTATTAAAGGAGATGTTGAGTTTCAAAAAGTGTCCTTTAGTTTTGAAGATACCGACGCTCTTAAAAAAGTATCCTTTAAGGTAAAGGCAGGTCAAACCATAGGTATCGTAGGTCATACGGGGTCTGGAAAATCGACATTAATTAATTTACTGGCGCGTTTTTATGAACCAGGAAGTGGCAAGATATTAATTGATGGTAAAGATATCAAAAACATTGATATTAAGCAATTAAGACGTAGTGTTGCCATGGCCATGCAAGAGGTATTTCTTTTTTCAGATACCATCAGGGATAATATTAGGTATGGTATTTCAAATGCCTCGTTAGCCCAAATACAGCATGTTGCCTCTATTGCACAAGCAGATAGCTTTATTCGAAATATGCCAGAAGGCTATGATACCATTGTAGGAGAGAGAGGCGTTGGCCTTTCGGGAGGACAAAGACAACGTATTGCTTTGGCACGGGCATTAATTCAAAATCCATCTATATTAGTATTAGATGATACAACATCAGCCTTAGATATGGAAACAGAGGTTAGAATCCAACAAAAGTTAAATGAAAACATGACAAAACCCACAACCTTTATTATTGCACATCGTATATCTTCCGTTAAGGATGCAGATGTCATTATCGTTCTTGAGAATGGTCATGTTATAGAAACAGGTACACACGCAGAGTTACTAGCACTAAAAGGCGAATATAGCTTAGTTTTTGAAACTCAACTAGGAGACTTTGATGAGTATAATGTAGAGAAGGGGGAAGTATAAGATGGCACGTAATACATTTGATGCAGACGAAACATTAGAACAAGGCTTTAACAAACACCATATGAAAAGGCTGCTAGACTATGCGACTCCTTATAAAAAGCCTATTATAGAAACTATGATTTTAATGATTGTAGCCAGTTGTAGTGGTCTTTTAGCACCCTTACTGATTAAAATAGCTTTAGATGATGTGATACCGTCACATAATATAAAAGGGCTTGTACTTGTGGCGATTGTTTTTATTATATCCATTGGAATCACAAGCTTAATTATGCGTCGCCGGATGAAAGTTATGGGGCAAGTAGGGCAAGATATGTTAGTGGATATGCGGCATGATTTATTTGAAAATCTACAAAGGTTACCATTTGCATACTATGATAGTCGGCCACATGGTAAAATTCTCGTTAGAATTGTTAACTACATTAATTCATTAAGTGACCTACTGAGTAATGGGATTATTAATCTAGCTGCAGATATTGTAACTGTCCTGTTAACGATTGTTTTCATGTTTGTGTTAGATACAAGACTTGCTCTGGTTAGTTTAATAGGGATTCCATTATTAATGGTTATTATGTATCCCCTCAAGAATGCCCAAAGAAAGGCGTTTCAAAAATTAAGTACCAAACAATCTAATATGAATGCATATGTTCATGAGAGTATCCAAGGTATGGTCGTAACGCAAGCTTTTGTTCACGAAGAGCAAAGTAGGAGTGTCAATAAGCAAGTTAGTGAGGAGTACAGTGAGTCATGGCTTAAAGCAGTAAAAACAACCTTTTTAGTATGGCCAGCCATTGATATGGTTTCTAATATAACTATTGCTATGGTTTATATAACAGCTATATTTGTATTTAAGACGAATATAAGTTTAGGTGTATTAGTTGCTTTTATTGGTTACTTATGGCGTTTTTGGGGACCTATTACGAATATAGGGAACTTCTATAATAGTATTGTTAACGCTATGGCCTACTTAGAGCGTATCTTTGAATTAATGGATGAAAAGCCAACGGTTACAGATAGTGAAGATGCTATAGAGTTACCTACGATAAAAGGACATATTGTATTTGAAGATATACATTTTTCTTATGATGAAGATAACCCGATTTTAAAGGGGATAGATCTAGAAGTAAAGGTAGGGGAACGTATTGCGGTGGTTGGGTCTACAGGATCTGGGAAGACCACATTGATTAACTTAATCAGTCGGTTTTATAACATTGATAAAGGCCATATTTATATTGATGGCTATGATATTAGTAAAGTAACCATACAATCCCTTAGAAGACAAATGGGGATTATGATGCAAGATTCCTTTATCTTTTCAGGAACCATCATGGAAAACATTAGATACGGAAAATTAGACGCAACAGATGAAGAAATCATTGAAGCTGCAAAACTAGTCAGGGCCCATGAGTTTATTACGAGTCTTGAAGATGGATATCATACAGTTGTCAATGAGCGAGGGGATAGACTCTCAGTTGGCCAAAGGCAACTCATTTCCTTTGCAAGAACCATTCTGTCAGATCCTACTATTCTTATATTAGATGAAGCCACATCCAGTATTGATAGCCAAACAGAGGTACTGTTACAACAAGGACTAGAGCGCCTTCTCAAAGGAAGAACATCCTTTGTAATTGCTCATAGGCTTTCAACTATTAAGAATGCGGATAAAATTATTTATATTGATGATGGTAAGATTACTGAAATGGGAAGTCATGATGAACTGATTGCAGTAGGTGGAGCTTACTTTAGCTTGTACACAACCCAACTAGAATTATTAAAAGCATAAAAATGGTGTCTGACACATCCTTTCTGGGACACACAACTCTGGTTGCAAAAGTCCCAGAAAGGATGTGTCAGACACGATATCATCGGTAAGGAAAGTAGTATTTTCCTATCATATTTAAAGAGGAACCCTTGATAAGTCAAGGGTTCCTCTTTAAATAGATAGTATTTATTAGGGTAAAATTTTAAAAAGTATGTTAGAATATTATTAGTATATAAGATATTAATACAAGATAAAAGGAGAACAATATGTCTAGCCAATCTATTCAAAACACACAAATTGCTATGGAATCCTTAGGAATATATAGAACATTACTGAAAGACCCGGTCATTAGTAAACTGAAAATACTGTTAGAGTTTGTAGAAAATAATCCTACAAATCCTATTGGCATACTAAGTACCTATAATGAATTTTATCATACATTAATGGAAAAAGGCAAAGGTTGTTCGCTGAAAAACTATATGATCGTTAAAATCCTTTTTCAAGATAATATATATGCAAGATTAGTACAAAACAATATAGAAATTGAGCCTAATAATCCTATACGCTTAGCAGCAATAGAAGACCTGGGATCTCTTTATGAAATAGCGTCTATAATACCGAATGATATTAAAAATGCCATTGTAAATTTTGAAAGTCTTATGCCAATCCTGATTGATAAATTTGAGAACCTTCCACAGTGGGAAGAAAATAACCTATTAGGACTTCAAAAGGAATACGATGAAATCATTCAGAAATTCCAAAATAGTCTTTGTTGGAAAGAACGAATCGATGATTTAGCGTATTTCCATAAAGAAAATGGAAGTGGCATGTGGGCTGAGTTTAAAGGATTTGTATGGGAAGGCGAGCAGTTACAGGGCGTTCTGTCTCTTGATCCAATTAGAATGGATAGCCTTATTGGTTATGAAATAGAAAGACAAAAAGTAATTGATAATACATTAGCATTTTTAGACGGATATCCTGCCAACAATATGCTTTTATACGGCGGAAGAGGAACAGGTAAATCTTCAACGGTCAAGGCATTGTTAAATGAGTACTATGATAAGGGGCTTAGAATCATTGAAATATCGAAAGATCATTTAAGTACATTTCCAAAAGTAATCCGTCAGATTAAGGATTACCCACAAAAGTTTATCTTGTTTATTGATGATTTATCCTTTGAAGATGGAAAGGGAGCCTATACATCTCTCAAAGCTGTTTTAGAAGGAGGCCTTGAGACTAGGCCAAGTAATGTGGTTATTTATGCGACTTCAAATAGAAGACATCTCATTAAAGAGAAGTTTAGTGACAGGGCAGGGCTTAGCTCGGTTAATGCTAGCGATGAAGTAAGGGCAGCAGATACAATGCAAGAAAAGCTTTCCTTATCAGATCGGTTTGGCATTACAGTTACCTTTACAACGCCAAATCAAAAGCAGTACCTAGAGATTGTAGAAGGCCTAGCCAAAAGTAGAAACATAGCAATTCCAAAAGAAGATCTGTATAGAAAAGCCATCCAATGGGAGATGTGGTATAACGCCAGATCCCCAAGGACAGCTACTCAGTTTATAGATTGGCTAGAAAGCCAAGAAGATTATAGACCACAACCAAACGCATAAAGCACATAGAGACTTAAAAGTGCAATGACCCCTAGCAGTATAACTAGAATGATATAACGAAAACTTCTATGGGGTCTTAGCATACATATAAAAATAACAACAGAGACAGGGAGAATAAAGTATGCATTGAGCCACAGTTTAAGTTCCGGGTGAAGCCACCAGGTGCTTAATTTCTTTTGTAGTACATTCATCCCAAAAAAACCAGTAACAAGGGTAGGGATAATAAGGGCTGCACCAATAACTGTAATGGCATGGGTCCTTTTTTGAGAGGATTCTTGAGCAATTAAAGTAGCGTACTGATTAACTTCTTCAATTTCAGCATCAAGCATATTAATATCGTTAGGGATTTTCATCTCCTGTATAAGCCGCTCGTAGAATTCAATGCCTTGATTATCTGCGGTGACTTCCCTAAAGTATAAATGGTTCATAAATAAGATATGATACTCATATAAGCTTCTGATAGCCATAACAAGTTTTACTTTAGGTAAAATAGCAATTCTAGAGACCTCGTTAGAAAAATGAAGAACAGAGGCTCTTTGGACCATTGTTAGGCAAACCAGTTGATCATATATTTGATGATCTGGGGATTTGTTAGCCCCTATGCCCATAAAGGAATACTTAGTGACCCCATATAAAATATGATCATCAATCCACCGATCATAGGTGTGGTCTTTAAGAAGAGATTCCATCATGGTATCATTTTTACAAGACACACCTTTACCATCTGCAAATAAATAGCGGTACCAGAATACACTGTCCCTATAGCTATAGGTATCGTCCTTGTTTTTAACGCAAATTTGACTTGAAAGATCAGGACTCGTGTACCAGCAAATAACAAACATTCGATCATCAATAACGGGTTGAATATAAATATCCCCTCGCTTTAAATCCATAGAAATAGTGCTGAATTTAGGACCTAAAAGGGACATAATGGTTTTAGAAATTTGTACAGGGTACTGATCATAGGGTTTATCAAAGTATTCTTCAATAATGTCAGTAGCATTAATTTTAATGATTAATTTTTGAGCAAGCAATTTGTTTTTGACTTTTTCTAGGGGCAAAAAAGGAGGATAAACCCGGCGCCCAAAATTATTAATTTTAAGAACATCTTCTGGCTCATTATAAAGCTTATTATCTAAGTGAAATGATAAAATCCCAATGCCAGTTTTATAAAGTCTTAGTTTAATGTCATTAATATCTAGGCTGTATTGGGTATCATCAACTTCTATAATATATTTAGAAATTCCGTATTGAATTTTTTTATATTTAAAATTATAAACCACTTCATTTTTATCCTTAGCTGTATAAAGAGCACTTCGAACAGATGGAAAAAAATAAATATACTCGTTATAATGAATGGATTCGTTAGTCTGAAATAGTTGCATTTCCCAGTCACTAGAAAACACCTTTTTTATATATTCAATATTGGTTCTTCCAGTAAAACTCTTATCACTATATTTACCCTTAAAGATTTGCCAGGTAAAGGGAAAGAGGAAAATATGCTCACTGTGGGTAGTTGACTTAGACATAGATCCTCCTTTAAACAATCGTTTTAAGGTAGTTTGTGAACAAAATAAAAAAATTATACATATTTAATGATCAAAAAGAAAGGATGATTAAAATGATGAAGTTAAATAAAGAAAAGAAAGATATTATGATTGAGGAAATAAAAAACTATTTTGCAAATGAAAGAGATGAGGACCTAGGTGACCTGGCCTCATCCCTTATATTAGATTTTTTTATAGAAAAACTGGGGCCTGAAATGTACAATCAAGGCATCCAAGATGCCAAACAATATATGGAAGAACGGGTTATGGATATGCTTGAACTAGAAAAGTTCTAACAAATCTAACTGGCATTAGGCAATATCGTTTAACTCTTTAATTAAGCCTTCAAATACCTTCAAGGCCTGGGTAATAGGCTCTGGAGAGGACATATCTACTCCCGCTATTTTCAGTAGATCTAGTGGATGCTTAGAACTGCCACCTTTTAGGAATTCAGTATACTCCTTAACAGCACTTTCACCTTCTTTTAAAATACGCTGTGAAATAGCAATGGCTGCTGAAAAACCAGTTGCATATTGGTAAACATAAAACGGCGTATAAAAATGTGGGATTCGTGCCCATTCCATTGAGATTTCCTCGTCTACAACAATATCATCACCGTGGTATTTTTGTACGAGATTAAAATACTCATTACTAATCGTATCAACAGTAAGGGCAATGCCTTGCTGTTGTTTTTCGTGGATTAATTTTTCAAACTCAGCAAACATAGTTTGGCGATAAACTGTGCCTCTAAATTGCTCCATAAAATAATTAATTAAGTATGCTTTTTCTTTTTGATCCGTTACCTTCTTCAGTAGGTGCTGCATAAGCAGGGACTCATTAACAGTTGAAGCCACTTCAGCTACAAAAATCATATACCCTGCATAGACATAAGGTTGATTGGTATTAGAATAATGGGTATGAAGGGCATGGCCCATTTCATGGGCAAGGGTAAACATACTATTCACGTTATTAGAATGATTCAGTAGCACATAAGGATGGGTGCCATAGGCGCCCCAAGAATAAGCACCACTTCGTTTGCCTTCGTTTTCATAGACATCAATCCAGCGGTTATCCTTTCCTTCTTTAAGGAGGGCAACGTATTCTTCACCCATAGGTGCTAAAGCTTCTATAACGGTATCCCAAGCCTCCTCATATGAGATTTTCACATCAATATCCTGTACGATTGGCGTATACAAATCATACATATGGAGCTCATCCACGCCTAATAGTTTTTTGCGAAGAGATACATAATCGTGCATAAGAGAAAGATTTTCGTGAACAGTGCTAATTAAATTATCATAGACAGATGTTGGCACATGGTTAGCGGTAAGAGCAGCAATCATAGGGGTTTCGTAATTCCGTATCCGAGAAAAGAATCCAAACTGTTTGATATTGGCACTAAAAGTTGCAGCTAACATATTTTTACTTGCCTTATAAGTATCATAAACACCTTTGAAAGCATCTCTCCTAACTCTAGGATTAGTACTTTCTAAAAACTGAACAAAGCGGCCGTGGGTAATTTGTACTTTATGGCCTTTTTCATCTTCGATGGTAGGAAAGACTAAGTCTGCATTATTAAACATAGCAAAAATAGACTGAGGTGCCTGTGCAAGCTCCCCAACCTGAGCTAATACTTGTTCCATGTCACCATCTAGGATGTGGTCCTTATTATCTAGTAAGTTTTGGATATAATGATCATATAATTGCAAATCAGAGTGGGTGCTTAAAAAAGCCTTAAGATCCTCTTCAGGAATAGTTAATATTTCAGAGTCAATAAAAGATCCGCTACTTGAAAAAGCGGTGGCAAGAGTCTCTGACATATCAGCAAGCGATTGGTAATGGCTATTGCCGCCGTCTTGGTGTAGTTTCATATTAGCATAGACATAGAGTCTCTCAACCTCGTATGCAATTTCATCAGATAGTTTGAGGCATTGAAACAGCGTCTTAGCCCCTTCATTTAAGGTTCCTTTAAAAGTTTCGAGCTGAGAGAATAATTCTTTAGTTTCTTCAAGTGTTGTGGTCCACAACTCATCGGTTTGGAATAAATCGGCTAGTTGCCAAGTGTTTTCTAAGATGACTTGTTCTCTTTTTGGTAATGGTGCTGTTTTATCATTCATTTTATAACCCCTTTCTTTAGGTATAACAGTATTATCTGTATTTTTTCTTCATGTGATACATAGCCTGATCAGAGTTTTCATAAAGCTTATCGTAGCTACTGTGTTCAGGATACACGGCAAAACCAACACTGGCCGAAAGATTTTGTTTTGGAGGGCCAATTTCAATTTCTCCAAGGACAGCTTTTACTAATGCTGCTTTTTCCGCCATCTCATTCTTATCAAAAAGGTGAGAGGCGAAAACGGCGAATTCATCGCCGCCAAGTCGTGCTACAATATCATTGCTACCGAAATAGAGTTCTAACTGCCGGGCAACTTTTTTAAGGACTTCATCCCCATATAGATGTCCCCACGTATCATTGATATGCTTAAAATGGTTGATATCAATGACGATAAAACCAGCTAGATCATCACAAGATTCTATATAAGTAGATACAAATGACTCCATAGTACTTCTATTATAGAGTCCAGTCAATAGATCTCTTTGTGCTCTGTTTTTCATGTCCCCTAAGTCATTTTTAGTAATGAGGAATAGGGCATAAGAGAGTAGCACTATATATACAATAGATGCTAAAGGCAGAAAAAACAAAAAAGGAACCTCTAAATTAAGCCAAAGAATTACTTTTTGATCTAAAGGTAAAAAACCTAACAGGTATTTTAAGTAATCCAATAAATGGGCACCAATTATCAAAAACACTGCTAGCTCATAATACTTGGTTTCATCCACGGAGCGCCAAGGTTTGAAGGTGAGAAAAAGAGTTCCATAGCTTAAAAGTGTCAAAATCATAAAAATAGGTCTAAAATAGTTAATTGAAAGAATCCATGTTAATTGCAAGATAGTCCCCACAATATAGAGTGCGCCGTGAATGCCCATTATAGTATAGTTTTTACTAGAAAGTTTGTTTTTCATTATCATAATGAGCACTAAGTACCCCCAAATAGGAAAGAAGGCATCTTCTATAAAAAAGAACCATTCATTAAGAGCTGGTAAGGAATCTGAGTAGTTAAATATGTCCCAGAGCAATTCGTTTTGGGAGTTATATAATAAAGCAATTAAAAAAGTGAAGATTGAAAAAGCGACTAGTTCTAGATGCTTATTATGAAGTGACTGAAACACAGCATAAAAAACAAGTAAAATGATTGAAAATAGTATAAGCATCATTAAAAGAACCAGATTAGTTGTGTTATATAATAAGTCATTTAAAAGAAAATCATGTTGGCTTCCAATCTTAGGTGCCTCTAGCATTCCTAATTCCGTGTTAAAAAGAGAGGTGAGCTCAATGATAATCTCTTTGCCATACTGCTCGGGACTTAGGGGCACAAATATAATGTTAGATGCAGTATTATATATAAAATGATTTGTATCGGTTATTTCACCGTAGGTTTTCACAAGCTCACCATCAATATACATTTTGACAGTAACCATCATAGACTCAAACCGTATTCCGCCACCAGGAATCACAGTGTCAGGCAGTTGATTTGTCAATGTTATTTGTTTGGTATGAAGTGGTAAACTGAGATTATTAGGTAAAGAGGTAGAAAAAGACGTACCATTTTCCATCTTATAAGTCCAGCCATTATTTAATTCTGAAATAGTGTTATTAGTATTGGTCCTTGCATGACCTAAAATCTCACTACCTTTAAATTGTATGAATCCTACGATTGCTAATAGTATAAAAGCTATACTTGCGGCAGTTAGAATATGCCCTAGCATAGGTGTTTTGGGTGACTGTTTTGGATTGATCATTTTAGGTGTCCTCCAAGCATAGTGTCGTATAAGTGTTATGATTATTTTACACTATTGCAAAGCAATACACAATGTCAAGACGATTAACAGATAAGCTATGTGGATTTAGTCTTTTTAATTTGTCTTTTACCTAGGCATAATAGAAAAACATGTTATAATATCTTAGTCACTATATTCAGAGGTAGTATGAGTTTTGGGAAAGGGTAGCGTATGAAAATATTATCTTACTTTGCGTTTATGAATTTTGTTTTACTACTATTCCACATCATATATGGTGTAGAAAATATAAAAAAGTCAAAAACGGTAATTCCTTATATTATGTTATCTACAAGTTTGGCCCTATGGTCTCTAGGAACTACTTTTTTTTATGTTGCACCGAATACAAATAGGATGCTTTTTTGGTATCGGTTTAGCAGTTTGGGATGGATAACCTTTCCGGCAATCGCCCTTCATTTTTTTCTTGCCTTAAGTCGTTTTTTGGATGAAGAAGAACATGGGATAAGCATCCATAACTCGAAGATTTTGTATATAACCTACCTGGCACCCTGTATTTTTCTTATAAGAGAGCTTATATGTAAGAAACATATTATGTACACAAGCATCACCCCACATTCTTTAGGATGGATAGTTGCTAATCAGCTAGATAATACCTGGTCATGGTTGTATATTCTTTATTTAAGTGCATATTTCATATTTGGTTTTTATACAATTAAAAAATGGGGAAAGGAATCAGTCTATCATTCTGAAAAAAAACATTCTTTGATGATATTTTGGGTTTCTTCTACTGCCCTTATCCTTGGCTGTATTGCGGATGTTATCAGTCCCCTTCTTGGTGGTTATTTTCCCCCCATAGCGAACCTTTTTTTGATTATGATAATTATAGGAATTTTTTTTGAAATACGAAAATATAAACCTTTTGACGGGCTAGATAAAATAAAAGCAAGAACAGTACTAAATAGTATAGATGACCCGGTCATGTTTTTTGATACAGAATATAAGCTTAGTAGAATTAATGAAGCAGTAACAACTGTTTTGGGTTATAGTTTTAAAGAAGTGTATTTGCAGGAATTGATTTATATCTTGCCAGATCATAAATATAATGAAAAAAATGTGGGCTTGTTATTTAAAAATAAACATATTCGTAATAAAGAAATTGATGTTTTGACAGCTGATGGAAGGATATTAAATACAATCTATTCAGCCACCATTGTGGAGAATGAGTACAATGAATTTATTGGCTATATTATTACATTTAAAGATGTGACCGATAAAAAAACAATAGAAAATCAAATCATTGAAAATAATAAAAAATATAAAAAATTATTAGAAGAATTATCCTATAGTGTAAAATGCGATCCATTAACAGGACTCTTAAATAGAGATTCGTTTTATCATGAGATGAATAAAATGATACGTAATTATAATAAATTTCAAAGTGATTTTGCAATTATTTTTGCTGATTTAAATGGGTTTAAAGCCATTAATGATCGTTATGGACATAATACAGGAGATTATGTTATTAGTGAGGTGGCTAACCGTTTGAAAAAATGTGCAGATGGAAATGGAATGGCTTTTCGAATGGGTGGAGATGAGTTTATTATTGTTTTGTCAAAAAGATCATCAATGACTGCTATTATAGAAACAATGACTGCTATTCGGAAGAGTTTTTCTAGGGAAATAATAACAAATAATTTAGGACTAAAAGTAAATATTTCTCTAGGTTATGCCATTTTTTCAGAAAGTCATGAAAATATGGATGAAATGATTCATAAAGCAGATGTATTGATGTATGCAGACAAAGCAAAATACAAAACTATGGATAAGGGGGAATAATATGTATTTATTATCATTGCTTTCCTTTGGAAATTTTATTCTTTTTATTTTGCTTTGTGCCTATATTATAAAGTTTAGCCCAATAAAATCTAAGCTAAATAAATATGCGTTTTTTGTATGTGCATCCCTTGGTATATGGAATTTGTTTTTTATATTTTTTTACGGTAGCCTTAATAAGGATACCGCATGGTTTTTTTATAAAATGGCTACAATAGGAATGTATTCATTTCCAGTGTTTACTTTAAAGTTCTTTATTATGTTAGCAAAACAGGAGCAAATGTTAAGCTCTGCTTTTAAAAAAGCAGTCCTACATTTGCCTCAGGTGGCCTTAATCCTTTATATGTTTTTTTCAAGGACAACGCCTCTAGCGGATGATTTAGCACTTAGTGATAGGGGTTTAGGATGGACCTATGTGAATCGTGGGGATAAAATATCTTTCTGGGTAACTCTTTTATATCTCATACTCTATCTTGGGATTTCCCTATACATTCTTTATAGATGGGGAAAAGAAAGTAAATATCAGATTGTAAAAAAACAAGCACGTCTATTTTTGATAGGGAATAGTATTGTCCTTATTCTAGGAATAATGACAGACTTTATCTTGCCTTTGTATGGAAGTCAAATACCACCTATGGCTAATATATTTACAATTATTTTTATGATGCTTTTTTATTATATTATTAGGGCATTAAATTTATTTAATATTAATCAGGTAGCTTCTTCTAAGGTGATTATAAATACACTATTGGAGCCCATCTTGGTGCTGGATTATTATGGCACAGTCGTACAGGCAAATCCAGCAACGGAATATCTGTTTGGATTTACCATAGATTTTCTTCAAGGGAAAAAACTAAGTGAGGTATTTGTCGACAATATTGAAATTCAAGAAAATGACTATGGGGAAGCTAAAATAAAGAATGTACATCACGATGAAATATATGTCATATTTTCAAAAAAGGAAGTGCGAGATCAATGGAATGGCTACCTAGGAACGGTTATTCATTTTAAGGATATTACAAAAATGAAGCAGGAGGAAAATAAGCTCCGGGTCATTAACGGAAAGTATACAAAAGCAGCCAAAAAACTTGAGCAAGTTGCTAATCGTGATACACTGACAGGGATCCCCAACAGAAGAAGATTTTTAAAGACACTTTCTAATATCATTGAAGATAGTGAGAAAAACAGTAGGGATTTTGGATTAATCTTTATGGATTTGAATGGATTCAAAGAGGTAAATGATGAATTGGGTCATGGCACTGGAGATAAAGTTCTTATTGAGACAGCCCATAGATTACAATCACTTCTAAAAGCCAATGATCTTGTGGCTAGATTAGGAGGAGATGAGTTTGTCATGCTCGTTACTTTTGATGACAAAAAAGAAATATATGAACGTAGTGAAATGATACAAGAATTTATTTCTAAACCAATTCATCTAGGAGAAGTGGTCTGCCAAATAAGTGTTGCAACAGGTATCTCTGTATATTCCGAAAACACCTCCAATATGGAAGATATGATTCATTCGGCAGATTTAGCAATGTATGAGCATAAGAGACACAAATAAATACCAGTGAAATCCACACTGAGTAAGTCAAACTTACTTAGGGTGGATTTATTTTATTGTTAACTTTGGTATAGACAGAAAAGTGTGTTATAATAATGACAATAAGTGAAGATTCATAATTACATGTATAGGAAACCCCTATTTAGTACAGACTAGTGAGAACATATGTTTGCGGGAGGAGTTTCTATATGGCTATCAATATATCAAAGCGAGATAATTTCTTAGCAGTAAAATTTGATTATTCATCACTTAGAATAAGCAATATAAAACAAATTAAAGGTTATGAGTGGGACCGAGATAGTAAGGTTTGGCGCGTACCTGACACGGATGAAAACTTGATAGCACTAAAAAGATTATTTAAAAGCGAACAAATAAGAATAGACTTTGAGGATAATGCGTATAACGATAAGATTATGGAGTCAATGGACAAAGAGCTAATCCTAAAGGGTTACAGTTTCAAAACGCGACAAGCGTACGCCAAGCAAATCAAGCGCTTTAGTAGTTTTGTAGATAATAATGTAGATGAGATTCATAATGAAACGGTTAGAAGATATATACTATTTCTAATGGAAGAACTAGGTTTATCACATTCTTATGTGAATCAAGCAATTAGTGCAATAAAATTTCTATGTAAATATATACTACAAGACGATAGAATAACGGTTACACTACCAAGGCCTAAAAAAGAAAATAAGCTTCCTAATATACTTAGTTTAGAAGAAGTAAAAAGGATTTTTAGAGCAGTTCATAATGAAAAGCATAAAACCATACTATACCTAATATATTCAGGTGGATTGCGTGTGGGGGAAGTTGTAAGATTAAAATCAACAGACATTGATAGCGAGAGAATGCTCATCCATGTTGTTCAGGGAAAAGGGAGGAAAGATAGGTATACGCTTTTATCCCAGGTAGCGCTGGTTCAGCTCAGGAAGTATTATAGGCTTTATAAGCCAGAGATGTGGTTGTTTCCAGGGCAGGACGCGGAGAAGTTTCTGACAGAGAGAACAGTTGGGACGGTATTTCAAAACGCATGTGAAAAAGCCAGGATTAGAAAAGATGCATCTGTCCACACTCTGCGGCATTCATTTGCAACGCACTTGCTGGAGGGGGGGACGGATTTGAGGTTTATACAAGAACTTCTGGGGCATGCGAGTTCAAAAACGACAGAAATATATACCCATGTGACGACGAAGAATATATCTAAGATAGAGAGTCCGTTGGATAAGTTGGGAGATATATAGGTTGGGGGTGGTTCTACTGCTAGTAGCGGCATTCCCGAAAGTACCTTCCAGAATACCATGAGAGGGGGTGATATACGGAAAGAGAGTACGGGAATACATTAGTTAGGCAATATAATCAATTAGTTTTTATTGATGACACTGTTACAAGTAGAACCATGATGTAGGGAAGGAATAAAAGATGAATAATAATAAAGTAAAGTGCCCAAAATGCAATGATACAAAGTATAGTTTGATAAATACAGGTTCAGTAAGTGGGGAAAAACTAGAATTAAGGCAATGTGGAAAATGTTATATTAGATACAGGGTTAAAATTATTTCTGGTTTTGAAGCTTTAATATAGATCGAAGATAAATTAGCTATTTGCAGTAGCCCATGTAATGAGAGTTAGAATCTATGATGTTTTTAAAATTAGTATCAAAACTTATAAGGAGGAGAATTGAATATGAATGAGGAAATGAGAGAAGGTTGGGGAGTATGTACAAGCTGTAGGAAAGAATATTATGCTACAAAGATAAAGTATCCTTTTAAAGATAGTGGTCATCCTGTATCCTGTCCATCTTGTGGTAGCGCAGTTGGCTGGGTTTCAAAAGGAACAGATGATTTTAGGTTGCAGGCAAAGGAACAAATAATAAAACAACAAAAAGAAGAGGATTCTAAGCCACGTTGTCCAAATTGCAACAAAACTATGGTTAAAAGAAAAGGATATTCAGAATTTTGGGGATGTCAAGACTTTCCAAGGTGTAAAGGGACAAGTGAAATTAATTTTGAGCAAGATGATGAGGAAGAGGATACATATTATTAATTTGAAGAACCTAGCAGTAAATAGTATGCGAATCTATATCAGCTCTAGTTATTGGTAAGTTTCATTGATTCCATCGCCTAACATAGTACTCCTAATATCCCACAGCCTAAGATAAGAGCTATCTAAGGCTGTGAGACATCAGGAATACGTGGGACGTTAGTGTAAATCTTAGATCGTATAATCTGAGTTTGTCATATTAATACATAAGTAAAACTCATAAGGAAAAATTAAAGATTAGAGGAAATAATATGAAAAGATATTACATAATCATGATTGTTTTGTCAGTAGGTTTTGTTTTAATTTCTTGTGAGAATACTAAAAATAAAATAGTTGATGACTATGATATAAATACGTTGCAATGTGATTTTTTGAAAAATAATGATGAGGCTTATGATATAGGAGCTAATGAAGATGGTATGCCAATTTTTAAGGATACTGATAGAGCCTTCAAGCAAATATTGGTTGATTATGAAGATGGATTTAAAGCTATACAAGAAGAGTTTGATTTAGAAATAATAAGTTAAAAAAAATTTGAAGATTATCTTACTTATGGATGGCAATTAACTATAGAAAATGAAGACATTAGGAAACAAGGCAGACAAATTACCAATTTTTTTGATATATATGAAAATAGCTTTAAATAGTGAATATAATTTAAATGCTGAGTTGACACAATGTAACATATGACAAACTGGATAAAACACTATAATGATTGCAATATAAGCCGTTCAACGAATTAATTATAATAATATTTTAATCTAGAATGTTAAATTTGTCATAATAGCCATATAAGTATTCATATGACAAATTCGAGAGGGTTACTGTCCATGTTATTAGGTGTTGCTTACCAATGGGGGGACTTCCACTAACATAGTACTCCTAATATTCCACAGCCTAAGATAAGAGCTATCTAAGGCTGCGGAACATGTGCGCCCAGCATGGGTGCAAACTAGTCGGTGAAAGTCCGATACGGGGGTTGATAGTGCCAACCGTTAGCTTAAGACAAGGGTGTCCATGGTGACGTGGAATCTGAAGGAAGTCGGCGGCAA
>DUUM01000031.1 GCA_012841565.1 Candidatus Epulonipiscium sp.
ACATCTGCTACATTAGCTAGTAGAGAGAATAACTCAAGGTTATCAATAAAATCCATTGCCTTCTTGTCATCACCCTTTATTTCAAAAGTAAAAATAGAACCTCCGCCACTGGGATAATATTTTCCATACAGTTCCTTTTGCTTATTATCTTTAGTAACTGACGGATGATGGACAACTTCTACCAGGGGATGTGTATTTAGAAAATGAACCACCTTTAAAGTATTTTCTACATGCCTTTCCACTCTTAAGGATAAGGTCTCAAGTCCCTGAAGGAATAAAAAAGAATGGAAGGGGGATAAGCTAGCACCCGTATCACGTAACAGGATAGCCCTTATCTTAGTGATAAATGCTGCTCTTCCTACAGCTTTAGTAAAGCTTATACCATGATAGCTTGGATTAGGCTCAGTAAGAGATGAAAATCTACCACTGGCCTCCCAGTCAAAGTTCCCACTGTCTATTATTATGCCTCCAATTGCAGTTCCGTGGCCTCCTAGAAACTTTGTAGCCGAATGTACTACAATATCCGCTCCATAACTGATTGGCCTAACAAGATATGGTGTTGCAAAGGTGTTATCAACAACAAGGGGAATTTTATGAGTATGGGCTAGTTGAGCTATCTTCTCGATATCAACAACTTCAGAATTGGGATTACCCAGTGTCTCTATAAATATGGCCTTGGTATTTTCTTTTATTGCATCTTCTAGCTCATTATAATTAAATGGATCTACAAAAGTGGTTGTAATCCCATCTCTTGGCAATGTATGAGCGAGAAGATTATAGCTACCACCATAAATGTTTTTGGCTGCCACTATATGATCACCACATTGGGCAAGATTCTTAATGGTATAGGTAATAGCTGCCGCTCCAGATGCAACAGCCAGTGCGGCGATGCCGCCCTCAAGAGCTGCAACCCTTTTTTCAAAAACATCATTGGTTGGATTGGTAAGTCTTGAATAAATATTGCCCGCATCCTCAAGGGCAAATCTTGCAGCTGCATGTTCACTATTGTTGAACACATAGGCAGTAGTTTGATATATTGGTACTGCTCTTGAATCTGTAACCGGATCCGCCTCTTCCTGACCTACATGTAACTGTAAAGTCTCAAATCTAAATTTTCTTTCCTCGTATGATTTTTTACCCATGATTCTACCTCCATCATCTACATATATTGTTTTTAGTAATTGATTGTATAGTAGCATGGGTATTGGTTATTGTATAATCCATTATTTCTATCACTCATTATAGCTAAAGCCTATAACTATCTCTTATCTTCTATTATATACTAAATTGTTACAATTTTCCATCATTATGCTGCTAATGCCCAAAATCTTCTATTTTCCATCCTGTCTGTGGAGATTCATAAACCATTTGACAATTCCAATCTTGTTGTCCACTTACCATAGTTATTTCTTTTTTGTATTGAAGATCTACACTTACTCTAAAGATCTTTGTGTTTTGATCGGGCTGGTCAATCAATTCAGTATTAGATAGTTTTGCAGATTTCAGATTATCAAAATTTGATTTAGCTCCAATATCTACGTTTGTTAAGGGCAATACAATCTCTTTGTTAAATAATGCTTCATTTTGCATATTGGAAGTCAAATTCCCTAATAAAGCTTTTTTTGAGATACAGTAACCCGCGGTCTTGGCATCTTTATTATCAAGAGCCATAAAATATTCCGCCACAACCTGCTCCGCTTCTAATTTCGATAAACTTTTTTCGGTATCATCATTTACTTTAATCATCTTTGAAAACCACTCATTAAGTGTTAAATCAGTTACTTTTTCAAAACTATTCCCTTTTAGGCTACAAGCATTATAAGTACTGTGGCGGCCAGCACTAATAAAAGCACCAATTATTTTGTCATTATTTTTGACAACAATACCCCTGCCATCTTGTATGGGATAAAATTCCTGGGGCATACTTTCATGAACCCTATAAATGTTAATGTCTATATCTGTGGTTTCGGAGTATTCACTCATATCAAGACCAATATCCTTTGAGAGCTCATTGTTATAAGCGAAATAATATGAATTCGGATCAAATCCCGTCAAGACTTTGATATTATTAAGCTTATCTTTCATTGAATTAATCTGGTAATCAATGGTCCACCCATATGTCTCAAATAAAGCTACTGCATCAGTATCATCTAGATGAAAATCAATTTTTGTATTCTCCATAAAGGAGTCTATATACCGTGCAAAATCTGTTCCTATTTCATAAAGACCGCCGTCTTTTACAAGATATGCTTTATCATATAGGGTATCGTAATAGAGTAGACAACCATATCCACCAATATTATTAGACAGTTCAATGCTATATTGATTTATATGATTATTATTTAGGTCATCTTCTTGGGCCGGAGTTACACTTTCTTTAAGTGTAGAATCTATATAGGCTACTGCTAGCCAATCATTTGTTTCAAATTCATTTGTTGAATTAAATCCCATCATAGGGGATAAAAATTCAATTTTCACCCTATCATACTCTCTATCATACACCGCTTCTGGTGTATGGGATAAACTTCCTACTAAATCATCCCTATCTTGAGTCAAATTATTCTTCCCTTGACTTAAATCATCTTTCCCTTGAGTCGTATTTTCCACATTTGGGTTTGTAACAAGTGTGATTCCAACAAGAGTAATAATTATAAGTAATGTAGTTATCACCCAAAATCTTGGTTTCTTATAGTTTAGCATCTTTTTAACCCTCCCAGTCTACTATCCGTCGACCTTATATTTCAAGTCTATATTTAGTAGTCAAAATTGTCAACAATTATTAAAGTACATTCTTGAAAGGTTAGGACTTCAAGTGTTAAATAAAAATAAGGAGTGCACAGCTACTATCGTATCTTGTAGCTGTGTACTCCTTATTATAAAATGAATTCTAACTATTTAACAGGCTCTTATTTCTTTTAAGAAAAACTCTCTACCACTGATCATCTCAAATTCTCCACTTTGGCACTCCGGACAGATTTTTGAGTATTCTAGTAATGGGTATACTTTTCCACAACTTTGACAAATTCCATTGGCTGCAAGTATTTCTACTTCTAATTTAGTGTTTTCAAGCAGGGTATTATCTACCGCTGCTGGGAAGCAGGCATGAAGATACCTGGGAACCACTGAAGATAATTCCCCAACTTGCAAGACAATGGTTTCTACCTGAGAGAGCTGATTTGTTTCTACCACTCTTAGCACCTGTTTAACAATATGATACATGATACCTAGTTCATGCATAGCTTATCTTGTCCTTCCAAGTACTTTTCTTGCGGTTATCTTTACTTTTCGCTTAAGTACATGAGGTACAATTGCCTTTTTCATGCCTAGGAATTCCACACCCTCACCATCATAAACACGTTCCAGGGTAATGGCATCAAATTTACATTTTGTAGCACACATTCCACAACCTACACACATGTATTCATCTACTACAGTAGAACCACAGCCAAAGCATCTTTCTGTTTCCTTCCTTATCTGTTCCTCTGTAAGGGCTACCCTAGTATCACGGAAGGTTTTTTTGGCTTCTTGACCATCAATCTCTGCTACTCTTTGCCTAGGAGTTGTGTCAAAGCTATCAAGAATAACTGTTTTCTTATCTAATTCCATATACTGGCGACGACTACGACCAATAAGCAAATCCTGTCCTACTTGGACAAAACGATGAATGGAAATAGCTGCCTGTTTTCCTGCTGCAATGGCATCAATTGCAAAAAGTGGTCCGGTCACCGCATCCCCACCTGCAAATACATCAGGTTGATTGGTCTGATAGGTAGTATCATCTACTTGGATGGTATTATTAGGGTTTAAAACTGCCTCACTACCCTCCAAAATACCACACCAGTCAATGGACTGACCTACAGATAACAGAACATAATCTGCCTTTACAATGATTGTGTCACTTTCATCATATTTAGGATTAAAACATCCATTTTCATCAAAGGAACAAATACAGCGCATCAATTCGATTCCTCTTACTTTTCCATTTTCTCCAATGATACGCTTAGGTCCCCAAGAATTATTAATGGTGATATCTTCACTTTCAGCCACTTCAATTTCTTCATCAAGAGCTGGCATTTGTTCTCTGTTTTCCAAACTGAACAGGCTAACTTTTTTTCCACCAGCACGAACTGCCACACGGGCTACGTCAATAGCCACATTACCGCCACCAATAACTACTACATTGCCAGAAAGACTTTCTTTTTCATTTTGATTAATGCGAGAGAGAAATTCTATTCCAGAAATCACACCCTCATAGTCTTCGCCTTCAATGCCTATCATTCTTCCCTTTTGGGCTCCAACTGCCAAATAGAAAGCTGAATATCCATCTGCTCTTAACCCATCAAGAGTAATATCTTTTCCTACTTCTACACCTGTTTTAAAGGTAACACCTAATTCT
>DUUM01000331.1 GCA_012841565.1 Candidatus Epulonipiscium sp.
TAACATCTTTATCATTCATTCTAACCCGACCCTTATTTTCTCTAATTCTATCAAATATAACGATGGTATCGTTAATAGAATATCCTAAAAGGGTTAACATAACGATAATAAATGAGTTGTTAATAGGAATTCTAAAAACAGTATAAATCATTAACACAACCAGCACATCATGAATGAGTGCAATAACTGCACTTGCTCCCATGTAACCATTTTTAAAGCGAATAGTAATATAAATCAGCATTAGGATCGATGCTATAATCATAGCCTGTACTGCTTTTGCTTTCATCTCACCACTAATGGTTGGCGATACATCCCTTACATTTAACTGCTCTGTATCATCTAAATCATACTTTTCTTTTAATGCATCAAATAAAGCAATTCTTTGCTCTGGTGTGGTTTCTGTTAGTTTAATAACTACTTCATCTTTCCCAGTTACCTTTGTTATTTGCGGGGTTACATCCCCTGTTGTTTCTATTACCATTGGCTTAATATCTTCATTAATATCAAAAGCCTTTCCAATATTTACCTGCATTAATGTACCGCCTTGAAACTCTATATCATAATTTAAGATACCGTTTCCTAAAGCTGCATTAAGAGGCATGGCAAGGAGCCCTATTATAATCACTACAATTGAAATACTAAAAAACTTTTTTCTGTTTCCTATAAAGTCCACTGCTCTTCCTCCTTATTCTGCAACTTTTTTAGCACCGTAAAGTGCTGGATTTTGTATGCCTATGTTTATAAATAATTTTAAAATCATTCTTGTAATAACCAGTGCTGTAAACATGGATATAACAATCCCTACTGCTAGGGTTTGTGCAAAACTTTTAATCAGTCCTGATCCTAGGTAGTATAAAACTCCTGCTGCCATTAGGGTAGTTATATTCCCATCTAATATAGCACTTAGTGCTTTATTAAATCCTGCATCTACTGCTACTCTAACGCTTCTACCTGTTTGCAATTCTTCTTTAATACGTGCAAATATAATAATGTTAGCATCCACTGCCATTCCTATGGATAAGATAATTCCTGCAATCCCAGGCAATGTTAATGTTGCCCCCATAGCGCTTAAAACAACAATTAATAATGATATATAAAAACAAAGTGCAATATCTGCTGCTAGTCCATTAATTCGGTATATGGCAACCATAAATATCAAAATAAGTAATACACCAATCAAACCTGCACGCAAACTTGCATCTAATGCCTCCATCCCAAGTTTGGCACCAAATCCTTCACTTGAAATAGCATTTAAATTAAATGGTAAGGATCCTGCTTCAATTCTACCAGCTAATATATCTGCCTCTTCTACGCTAAAAGCACCTTCAATGGTTGCTTTACCATCTGAAATAATACTATTAACGATTGGCGCACTAATCACTGTATCATCTAACATAATGGAAAGTGGCTGGTTAAGATATTTTTCAGTTGCTGTTGCAAAAAGTTTTGCACCCTCTGAATCAAATTCTAGTGCTACAACAACTTTATTACCACCTGTTCTTTGGTCTTGGTAAATTTGTTTAGTTGCACTTTTAATGTTTTTCCCTGTAAGTGCTTCTTCCCCATCTGGTCCTACAAATGTAAGCTGTGCTGTAGCACCAATTTCTTGAACTGCTTGTGTTGCGTCCTTCACTCCTGGAATATCTACACGTATTCTACGTGCCCCTTCTTGTGCTACCTCTGATTCTGTATAACCCTCTCTATCTAAGCGTACACGAATCATTTCAATCGCTGCATTCATATCTTTTTGAGCCGGATCTTTTGTAACATCCGCTTCATATACAATATTTACGCCACCTTTTAGGTCAAGGCCA
>DUUM01000332.1 GCA_012841565.1 Candidatus Epulonipiscium sp.
AGTGAGGAGTTACATTTTTTATACAAAAAAATATCCCGTATTTATACGGGTTGTGGCGTTTCACAAACGCCTATACTTAAAATAACGATTGGAGGATACTAGCATGCAAAGTTTACTAAATAGGGAAGATGCTTTAGAATTACTAAGAAAATATAATAAAGATACATTTCATATTTATCACGGCTTAGTCGTTGAGGGAACCATGCGTTGGTTTGCAAAAGAATTAGGGTATGAAGAGGATGAAGAGTATTGGGGAATAACAGGGCTGCTGCATGATATTGATTTCGAATTATATCCAGAAGAACATTGCCTAAAAGCACCTGAATTGCTTAAAGAAGGCGGATGCGGTGAAGATATGATCTACTCTATCTGCAGTCATGGTTATAAAATCTGTTGTGATATAGAGCCAAAGCATGAAATGGAAAAAGTCTTATATACCATAGATGAGCTCACTGGATTGATTGGTGCCGCAGCAAGAATGCGTCCCTCAAAAAGCGTTAGTGATATGGTATTAAAAAGCCTTAAGAAAAAATTCAAGGACAAACGTTTTGCTGCTGGGTGTTCTAGAGATACTATTATTGATGGCGCAAAAATGCTTGGTTGGGAATTAGATGTGGTTTTAGAAAAAACAATATTAGCCATGTGTTTTTATGAAGAACAGGTCAATTGTGAGATTGAATGTTTATAAAATAAGATCTTGTCATACTTTTAATTTAGCTAAACAAAACCACCTATAGTGACTTTTTATAATGTACCCTATAGAGTAGATAGTTTTAAAAAAGATGACCCCTATTCAACACAGGGATCATCTTCTAACTGCTGCTTAGTACTCTATTTCAAGTTGTCCTTGACATAGGGTACACATTAGAATCAGTAGGACTCTTTTTAACATCTCATTATTTTAGTCTAAGTGAAATACTGTTTTCAGTGTAATAGCCTTAGGACTATTGTCTGGATTTGTCTCCATAATGTCAGCCATAAAGTCCCACCACTTGCGGTTAATGGCCGTTTCAGCCCCTTGATCCCAGCGTTTTTCATCTTCTATTTCAATATAACCAAAAAGTGTTAGGGTTTCTTCATCTAAGAAAATCGTATAATTTTTACCCCCATGATCATGAATCATCTCAATCATTTCTGGCCATAATTGATTGTGGCGAATTTCATATTCTTTTTCTTGCCCTTTATTGAGTTGCATTTTAAATCCCCTGATCATTGGCCTTCCTCCTAAGTTAATCTGGCTTATAAACACCATATATAACTTTATTAGAATAATTTATTATAAAAAAGCTTTTGGCAAAGTTACTTTAAATGCCTCTGCTAATTCTTCAAAATTCTCTGTTGTAATAGTTTGCAATTTTGTTGGTGACATAGATAGTACTTTGACTAATATTTGAGCAGATTTTTCTGCTGTGTGCATGAGGCCAAATGTAAGATCAAAATCCTCACCAGAACAGAACATACCATGGTGAGCCCATATAGCGACATTATATTTCTCCATTAGCTTACTGGTTTCGACAGCTATTTCTCTACCCCCTGGCACCATCCAGTTAACCATTCCTACGCCTTCAGGGAAAACCACCGGACATTCTGTGGCCATTTCCCATAGCTCTCTTGTAAAGACCCTATCTTCTAGTGGTAATACAAATGTTAGGGCAATAATATTAGGTGTGTGAGCATGGTATATAACACGGTGGCTGTCATTGGTTACTCTCTTTTTTACTTCGTGATTCATTAAATGGGAAGGAAGTTCACTTGTTGGGCGGCCGCCACCCTTTAATCCCCAACAAATTCTGTAATTTTCACCACTTTCATCAATTTCAACAATCCCTATAGAATCTCCAGGATCAGAAGTGATATTTCTAAAAAACTTCCCACTTCCTGTTACCAAGAAATATTCCTTAGCAAGGTCTGGTACCTGGGTGCCTATTGACTCCCATTTTCCACTATCCGTTAATTCCCCTTTAACCAAATCAATTTCTTCTTTTTTAATTCTATACGTAAGATTTCCACCATTTCTTTCATGCCATCCTTGTTCCCAACCATCATTTGCTAATCTCATAAATCCTTTTACAAATTCTGCTTCTAATATTTTCATTTTAATCCTCTTTTCTAAAATTTATATTGATTAATATTAAAGGAGTTTTTTATGCACTGACGTGCTTCGTGTAAATCTTTAAACATCCCTGCCGGGATCATCTGTGCAACTAAATTACCTGTTGCAGTTGCTTCAGTTGGTCCGGCTAAAACGATCTTGCCTGTGATTCTTGCTGTTAATTCATTGAGATACTGGGCATTGGCCCCACCACCTACAATATGAATTGCATCAAACTCTTTAGCTGTCATCATTTCTATTTCTTTAACTGTTTTATCATAACAAACGCCTAGGCTCTCATAGATTACTGCAGCTATTTCTCCAACACTCTCTGGTACTTGCTGGTTGGTTTCTTTACATACCTTCTTGACTTCCTCAGTCATACTAGGGGGTGCAATAAATCTTGGGTCATTACAATCTACAATAGACTTTATGTTTTCTTTTGAAGCCATCTCACATAACTGAGCAAAAGAATATTCCTTATTGTATTCATTTCTGACAGATTGTATCATCCAAAGCCCCATAATATTTTTTAGATATCTAAAGCGGTAATCATAGCCACCTTCATTGGTAAAATTAAGCTGGGCACTTTGATGTGAACAATCTGCCTCCATCCGCTCAATTCCCATTAAAGACCATGTCCCTGAGCTAATATACAAGGCCTGCTTATCTGTAGTAGGAACAGCCATAACTGCTGAGGCTGTATCGTGTGTCGCTGGAAGGACTACTTTGCAAGTATATCCAACTTCGTCTTGTATGGCTTGACTAATGTCCCCAAGAACTGATCCTGGTAATACTATTTCACCAAAAATATCTTTGTTATACCCTAAAGCTTCTATTAACTCAAAATCCCAGTCTTTTGTGGTAGGGTTTACGAGCTGAGTGGTTGTGGTATTGGTGTATTCATTCTTTTTAAGGCCTGTGAGTAAAAAGTGAAAGTAATCTGGCACCATGAGCATTGACTTAGCTGCTTTCATATACTCTGGGTGCTGGTCTTTAATGGCCATTAATTGATAGATTGTGTTAAATGGCTGTTTTTGTATCCCAGTCCTTGCATACAGAGAATCTTCTTTAATTATTTGATATACTTTCTCGTCCATCCCATTGGTTCGGTCATCCCTATAGGCAACCGTAGGACCAAGGATTGTGTCATCCCTATCTAATAGAACAAAGTCAACTGCCCAAGTATCGATCCCAACACTCTCAGGAATCTTCCCTAAGTCCTTACATTTTTTCATCCCAACTAATATTTCTTTCCACAATGTTTGTAAGTCCCAACATAAATGGTTATCCGTTTTAATCATTCCATTATCAAACCGGTGTATCTCTTCAAGCATCATTTTTCCATTGTCTATGTGTCCTAGTATGTGTGTACCACTAGATGCTCCAATATCTATTGCTAAAAAATATTTAACCATAAAGTCCCCTTTTGCCTGAGTCATATGTTATCGTTTCCATATAGTTTTCTCTATATATTATGTACAAAACAACCTAATACTATAGAATATAATTGTTTTTATATGAAAGCTTACATATATAGATTGACTATTTGCTCATAGTATATCATAATAATGTTATCGATACCATATGAATTTTAACTTTTTAAAAAATAAGGAGGATTTATTATGTCAACTGTTTTAAGTCAATATGAATACGCAAAAAACTATTTTGCAAAACTTGGGGTTAACACTGATCAGGCCATTGATAAATTAAAAGATATCGCCATTTCTATTAATTGCTGGCAAGGGGATGATGTAACTGGTTTTGAAAATCCAGATGGTGAATTATCAGGGGGAATCCAGGCTACAGGTAATTATCCTGGTAAAGCCCGCAACGCCACTCAGCTTCGACAAGATTTAGAGAAGGCTTTCGAGCTTATCCCAGGTAAAAAGCGCCTTAATCTTCATGCCATCTATCTTGAATCAGAGTCACCTGTAGAAAGAAATAAAATCAAACCTGAACATTTTAAAAACTGGGTTGAGTGGGCAAAAAAGCTTAATATTGGCTTAGATTTTAACCCTACTTTCTTTTCACATCCATTAGCCAGTGATGGCCTGACTTTAAGTCACCCTGACAAAAAAATCAGAGACTTTTGGATTGAGCATGGAAAGGCTTGCCGAAAAATTAGTGAATATTTTGGTAAGGAACTTGGAACACCTTCTATGATGAATATTTGGGTACCTGATGGGTATAAAGATATTACTATAGACCGCTTCGGGGCTCGCCAAAGATTAAAAGAATCATTGGATTTAATGCTAGCAGAAAAAATTGATCCTAAGTATCACTTAGACGGTGTAGAATGTAAGCTTTTTGGCATTGGTTCAGAATCTTGTGTTGTTGGCTCTCATGAATTTTACTTAAGCTATGCCCTTAAAAATGATATTATGCTCACTTTAGATAGTGGTCACTTCCACCCAACTGAAGTTATATCAGACAAAATTTCGTCTATCCTTACTTTTTCAGATCAACTTCTACTGCATGTGAGTCGCCCAGTCCGTTGGGATAGTGACCATGTTATAACTTTAGATGAAGAGTTGCAAAATATTATGAAAGAAATTGTACGTCATGATTTTACAGAAAGAGTTCACATTGGCCTTGACTTCTTTGATGCCAGTATTAACCGAATTGCTGCATGGGCCATTGGTACACGTAATGCCAACAAAGCCCTATTACTAGCCTTATTAGAGCCTACAAAAGAATTAATCGAAGCAGAAGCCAGTGGCAATTTCACCAAACGTCTAGCCTTTTTAGAAGAACTGAAATCTGCGCCATGGCACGCTGTATGGGACTACTATTGCCAAGAGCAGAACGTACCAGTTGGCCTAGATTGGCTTGATCATGTCAACCAATATGAAGCAGACGTTTTATCTAAGCGATGAGCACTAAACCAACGATTAAAGACATTGCCTTAAGGGCGGGCGTATCCCATACAACTGTTTCAAGAGTCCTTAATGATAGTCCTTCAGTTAGCCCCGCTACCCGTGAAAAGATTTTAAGTGTTATTAACGAACTGGATTATTCTCCCGATGTAAATGCCCAAATGCTAAGAACCAAACGTTCAAAAACCATCGGTATTATCTTTCCTGATTATTTAAATCCTTTTTATTATAAATTATTTCATCACTTGGAACTAGAAGCCCGTCTTAACGGTTACCAAATTATTATTTCTAGTACCGGTGATAATAAGGAGGATTATATCAAGACATTAGTCCAACGAAATGTAGATGGCCTGATCGTCTGCAACTACCAATATGGTGAGTCCGTTGCTAAATATCTATATGAAATTTCAAAGACTAAGCCTGTTGTCTTTATGGACCATTTTCAATACGCCGACAGTGTCAACTTAGTTTATTCAGATGGCTACCGTGGCATCCAAACCACTACCAGACACATAATCGACAATGGCCATACTAACATTGGATATGTGGGCTCTTTGGGGCAATATAAAGTAGCTAAAGACCGATTAAATGCTTATAAAAACACACTAGAAGATTTTAATATTCCTTTTGTTGCTGACTGGTTATTTGAAGGGGATTATACGACCCAAGCCGGCGAAGAGGCAGCCAAGTATTTCTTAAGTTGCTCCTCTAAACCTAGTGCTATTGTTTTTGCCAATGATGCCATGGCCATTGGAGCACTTAAACACTTTATTGCAAATGGCATATCAGTACCAGAGGACATTGCTATTATTGGATTTGATGATATCGATTTGTGCGAACTATTAACGCCCGCTCTATCATCTTACAGGCAACCCATAGAACAAATCTCAAAGGTTGCTATGGATCTTTTCTTAGAATATATTGAAGATCCTCTGATGCCTAAAAAACAGATTGTTTTAGATGGGGAGCTTGTAGTACGAAGTTCAAGTAATTAAACAAGGGGACGGTTCACAAGTAATATTAGTTGTGCAAAACTAATATTACTTGTGAACCGTCCCCTTAAATACTAAGCCACTGTGATATTTTGACGATTTAATTTTGGGCACCACAAAAAAACCTCCACTGTTTTCCTAAATTTAATTATCATCCTTCATAATTAAAAGCTTAATTAAAATTCTAATTAATTTAGCTACTGGTAGCGATAGAAACGAAGTCTTCTATAAATTCCCTTTCCGCCATGACAATACCTAGCCCTTTTGCTGTTAAATATGCTATTCCTGACTGTGTCATATTTCCCATAACCTGGCATATCTGCCGGTGACCCATGTTACAGAAATTACTCATTAGCAAGCAAGTTATTGCCCTTATTTTAGTGTACTCTCTTCTATATTTCACATATATATCCTGGGGATGCTGGTTTAATTTTTTTGCTACATAATCTATTATTTCACCTGGCACATGAGTTCTGGCCACAAAGGTCTTTTCACTCCGATACTCACTCTTTACCTTTGTAAATTCAATGTCCATTTCAGTTTCCAAATCAGCACTCTTCCTAATTAATTTTAAGTAAGCCTTCTTATTTTGTTTATGCTTAAATCCTATGAGTTCTACTAAGAAAGATCTTGTTAAAACACCAGATTCATTCGTTTCATTAATATATTCGATCAAACTTGAAAAGGGATATAACTGCACTTTTTCCTTATATCTTGGAATATCTTTAGGATTATTATGAATATAAGCTGATACTGTAATCATATATCTGTCATTTTCAATAGGAGTGCTATGAAAACGGCCTTTAAATACTGGCCCGTAGCGATCATATTTCCGATTGTAATACTGGCTATAAGACAGATTAATACAACCTATTACAGTAGATAAATCAGCCCCTAGGCAGTCTATAATATAGTGCCCATGATTTCCCATTAAGCAATATGCGTACAGCGTAAATCCGTATTTAACTTTGTATTTATTAATTATTTCTAGATATTTGGTCTTATCCTGACTATCTCTAAACAAATCAATTTCTTTGAGACTCTTTACAACAATATGGTACTTTCCTGTGGAACTTATAAGTCTAGCTTCTCTTGGCATATATATCCTCACCTTTCTTTTCCTTAGTTGGAGTATTGCCAAGTTTACCTTTTTTAGACAGCAAGATGGGGACGGTTCACAAGTAATGTTAGTTTGTAAAACTAGCATTACTTGTGAACCGTCCCCCCGCATTTATATGTCTAGGTTCTCTTTGGCCGCTGCTTCGGTCATTTTTCTCATTTTATCTTTTTCTAGGTTCATTTCTAATAAGGTTTTTGTTTTTAATCTTGCTGCGCCTTTGTTTTCTTTGGTTGGAATCAGCTTGCCTTCATTCCATCTTTCTTTTGCTTTGTTAATGTCTTCTTTGTATTGTGGCAACCATTCTGCTTGTGCAATTAACATTTCATCAATCATTTGCCATACTTCTGGTGGATTACATACTGCTCCTGTGAGCGGGTCTAACAAGGCGGCTTGTTTTAACACGTCGATATTTCCCTCTACTGCCGCTTTAACCGCTAGCCGTTGCACAAAAATACTTTGTGAGCAAATGGCTGCACATCCAATTGGAAGCTCTCCAACCTGCGGGACTGAAATACCATTTCCATCCACATAGCATGGGACTTCCACAACCGCATCATCTGGCAGATTTGTAATGCATCCATTATTAACAACATTGAAATGACCTCTATACATCTTCCTGGTTTCTAAGGATTCTATGATGTAAGAACCATGCTCCTTGCCTCTCTCACTACCATCATACTTTTTAGCAGGGAGTTTTAACCAGTTTGGAAAGTCTGTCTCAAACCAGGTTCTTCCTTCTGTGCAGATTCTTAAATAGCCGCCCGTTTCGCCATTAATCCAGCTATCTAAGCTAATCCAATCCTTTATTTCATCTGGGCGCTTTCTATACCAAGCAAGATATTCTGATAAATGTCCATTAGATTCTGTAGAATAATATCCAAAACGCTTTAATATATCTATCCTAACTTTCTCATGTTGAGAGAATTTTTCATGGTTTTGGAAGGCGTCAAGTAATGCTTCTTTTTTCTCAATCCCATTATGTTTAATAGAAAGATACCATGTTTGATGGTTAATACCTGCGCAAATAACATCTAAATCTTCATAATCTAGTTCTAACACTTCTGCAATTTGCTCTTGCCCATGAATAACACCGTGGCATAGTCCGATGGTGTTAATTTTACCATAATGATTGCATGCCCATGTAACCATTGCATTGGGGTTTGAGTAGTTTAAATGCAAAACATCTGGCCTTGCAACTTCTCTCATATCCTTACAAAAATCAAGTACAGCTGCTATGGTGCGCTGTCCATACATAATGCCACCTACACATAGCGTGTCCCCAACACATTGATCAACCCCATATTTAAGCGGTATTTCTACATCTGTTTCAAAAGCCTCTAAGCCACCTATTCTGACACAATTGAAGATATATTTTGCATCTTTAAATGCTTCTCTTCTATTTAGAGTCGATTGAATTTTAATCTGAATACTATTTTCATCAAGATCTCTTTGACATAACTGAGTAACCATATCGAGGTTCTCTTGGTTAATATCTGTAAAAGCAACCTCTATGTTATGAAATTCTTTTACAGACATTAAATCTGTCAGTAGCTGACGTGTAAATCCTATACTTCCTGCTCCTATAAATGCAACTTTAAAAGACATCTGCTTCCTCCTTATTTTTTATTAGTATATAAAATTAATCTAACATATAAACTATACTAAGGTGTCAGAGATTATTAATATCCGCTTACAAATGCAAGATATTATGATATTATACTTATAAAGATAGATAAGGAGGAATTCTATTGCCAACACTAAATAGCCTGTACCAACTACTGTATAAAAGCTGTAATTTCCATATTTCTAGATACTACTGCCAAAACTTCACTACCTTTCAGATGGATTTGCATAGTCACCCTGCCTTTGAGATTATGTATGTTGCTAAAGGAATCTGTGATATTTCTTATCACTCACATAACAAGACCTCTCATACCCAGCTTAAAGCAGGTGAATTTGTTTTTATAGATTGTCATGTCCCTCATATGCTTCAGGTTAATAATAGTTCTCCTTGTAGAATTCTCAACTTAGAAATCGAACTCATTAATCCGCCTACAGGCACCCCTGGGGTCACTGAACTATTAAATACATCCGCTGATTTTATTGAGTTTTTAAAACATAAAAAACCAGTCATTATTATTCAAGATATCGCCTACAAGGATTCTTTACAAGATATTATGTTTCATATACATTCTTATGTAGAAAATCAACCTAATTCTTTACTCCTTGATTTAGAACTTTTAAAACTACTGGCCTTACTATCCCTTAAACACATTCATTATTCTGACCATATTATTGGCCTACATTATATTAAAAAGGCAAAAGAATATATTGATAAACATTTTGATTCTGAAATTTACATTGATGATATCTCCCATCATGTGGGCATATCCTCTGCTTATTTGCAACGCCTTTTTTCGAGCCAATTGCATACGTCAATCTCTGATTATATGATTAAAAAGCGTATTCATAAGTCTATTTTACTCTTGCAACATACCAATGCTCCTATTATTGATATTGCACTAGACACAGGCTTTAATAGTCGCCAGCATTTTTCATACACTTTTAAAAAATTAATGAATATTTCACCCCAGCAATTTCGTAAGGTGAAAGAAACCTATGAGATTCCTTTTACTGTTAAACATTTTTAAAAGCAAAAAATCAAAAAGGGGACGGTTCACAAGTAATATTAGTTGTTCAAAACTAATACTACTTGTGAACCGTCCCCTCGCAAAAAGCCCTCGCCATAAGGGCTTTCAGGTAATATTATAGCCTGCAACTTCCCAGGCGCTAACCAGTCCTAATAATTCTCCTGTTTGGGTTCCATCTGCTGTAATAAGTACAACTGCAATTCTCTTATTATGTTTAAAGCCCTTACGAAAAATTTCTTCAATTCCTATAACTGTGGTCTCTTTATTAACGAAAACAAATGCTTCAGTGGCATGGTTATGAATATGAATAACCTCTCCCAAATCTCTAATAGCTAACTTTTCATCTATAATAGCACCTTCACATTTTATAATATAATCAAATAATGTACTATCGCTAAAAACCCCTATAAATTTACGTTTTTCCAGAACAGGTACATAGGTGAAAATGTTTTTATTCATAATCTTCATGGCTTTTAAAACATTGGTATTAGGAGTGACTGTATAGAGCTTCTCTACTGGAATTGCCAGGCGGTCTAAAGCTAATTCAGGGCTGACCACTTTATCAAGGAGTTCTTGGTACTGTTTAACAATATCATCATGAGGCTCTGCTATAGGATCTGCCGTTCTTTTATCCGGGTTATGGACAATGGCATTTCTAAGTCTTGAAAAACTTTTTAAATCTTGATAATAATAGTCAAAGACACTATTTCCTTTTTTGATTATTTTATAAAGCATGTCACTATGGCTAACATAATGCTCTTCATTTAAATCTTGGCGCATAAAATCATCTAATTCATTATATATGGCTAAAAACTTTTGTGAATTACTAAGACCTTCTTCACCCATAACACCAACTCCTTCATTGCTATTTTATATTAATTATAACATGGGGGAGTAAAGAAGGGGACGGTTCACAAATAATATTAGTCTTTAAAACTAACATTACTTGTGAACCGTCCCCTCGTACTATAGTTCTTTTTTACGGTCAATCATCTCATCTATACGCCCAATATATTCTTCTAGGTTTTTTACATTAGGGATCCGGTTAAGATGGCTTCCCTCACTAGAGACTAGCTTGGAAACTGCCCCAGCACCCATAGCAATAATCGTTTGCTGTTCTGCAATCATTTGAATGTTATAGATACTTTCCTTGCCTGGTATGGCGTATCCTACGTTTTCAAAGTTCCCTAGGATGTCTTTTTGGCGGTACATATAGTAGGGCTCCATGCTCATTTCTTTGGCTCCCCTAACAGTCATCTCTAGCATTTCTTGTATATCTTCAACTTTAGTCAAATCATAGTCATTGATTTCTTCTTTTAACTTCGAGGCTCTCTTAATGGCCAGTGTGTGGACTGTAATGCTATCTGGTTTAAGATTCCTTATGGCTTCCATAGTGTTAGCCACATCAGTCACCCCTTCTTCTGGAAGGCCGATGATTAGGTCCATGTTGATATTGTTATGTCCTTCTTCTCTTGCTATATGAAAGGTACGAATAATATCTTCTACCCTGTGGCCTCTGCCTACTGCATCTAAAGTCTTTTGATTCATTGTTTGAGGATTAATTGATATTCTGCCGACTTTATACTGTTTCATTATTCTTAATTTGTTTCGGTTTAAAGTATCTGGCCTACCTGCCTCAATTGTATATTCCTCAATTTCTTCTATATTAAAGCATTTTTCCACTTCTTTAAGAAGTCTCTCTAGCTGTTCATCATTTAAGCTTGTAGGCGTACCTCCACCCACGTATAAGCTCCGTATAGTACGCCCTTGGGTAATGTTAGAGACATAGTTAATTTCCTTAATTAGGGCATCTAGGTAAGTATCTACCTGTGTTCCTTTTTCTTTAAGGGAATAAGATGTAAACGAACAATAAAGGCACCTTGTAGGACAAAAAGGAATGCCTATATAGAGGCTGATTTCACCCTCTTTGTTTTGAGACAATATCTCATCTTCTTTTTTAGCAATTTCCATCATTAGATTCGCTTTTTCCCGGGAAATACAATAATCCTCTATAAGTCTTTTATTAATAGCTGGCTCACTATAAGTCGCCTTTTTAAAGTTATGAACAACTTTAGTTGGTCTTATACCTGTAAGAACACCCCAAGGCATATGTCTGCCAGTTACCTGATGTAAAACAGTGTATAAGGTTTTTTTAAGGGCTTGCCTTCTTATACTTTCATCCTCTACAACTAAAGAGGATTCAGCTATTACTTGATTTCCCTTAAACACCTTGGCACTTATCTTATCTCCATCTACCCGGCTCACCACTAGGTAATCTGCCTGTGAGTCTATAGCCCCATTAATTTCCTGAGCACCTTCGTCCCATCCACCCATATAGGGTATAAATAGATTCAAGATATTCTGCAACTCAAACTCCGAATGATGATTTTCCACCTGTAACGCTATTGTCACTTTACCCTTATTTTCCACGCTTAATTCATCCCCTAATAACCCATATTAAAATACGGATTATAACTTTTTTCGTACTTAACGGTTGTGGAAGGTCCATGCCCTGGATAAAGAACGGTTTCTTCTGGGAGTGTAAATACATGTGTCCTAATAGACTCTAACAAAGTCGCCCCGTTCCCACCGCGAAGATCTGATCTTCCTACGGATTCTTTGAAAATCACATCCCCTACAAAGGCAGCATTGTAATGCTCAAAGTAAAACAAGATACTGTCGGTTGTATGTCCTGGTACATAGGATACTTTAAAGGATAGTGTATCTGGAAGATCCTTTGTAAACTCATCATAATTAGGCTCATCCTCATTAATATAGTGATCTGCCTTTAGTTTAACCTTTCCGTCACCAAATGCCGTAGATAGGTTTATCTCAGGGTCCTCTAAATATTCTTTGGCGCCTTTATGAGCCACAATCTCACACCCTAATACTTCCCTTATCTCTTTAGCCGCTCCAATATGGTCGTAGTGGCCGTGGGTTATCAGAATCAAGCCAATTTCCCAGTTATTTTCTTTAATCATTTCCAATATACGACCTGCTTCTGCTCCTGGATCAATCAGAAATCCTTTCTTTGTATCCTCATCTATTATAAAATATGCATTTTCCTGTAGGGGTCCTACAACTATTTTATCGATCATACAATCACCTCTTGATTTTATTTATTCTGTTTTATTTGTCTTACTCTCATAAATCCTAACTTAAAATAATTTCTCACTATCTAACAATATAGTAACCGGCCCATCATTAAGAAGTTCCACCTGCATATCTGCTTGAAACTCTCCTGTTTCAACTAAATCATAGGCTAGCTTTAATTTTTTAATAAACATCTCATATTTTTTCTCAGCCTCTTCTATACTACCTGATGCCATAAAACTAGGTCTTGCACCTTTTCGCGCGTCACCATATAGTGTAAAATTGGGAACAATAAGAATACTCCCCATGATATCTTTTACGGAGATATTCATTTTTCCGTCTTCATCTTCAAAAATTCGTAGACCCTGTATTTTATTAATAATATACTCCATGTCTTTTTCAGTATCATCAGCTTTAATGCCAACTAAAACCAATAGCCCTTTTTGGATTTCCCCAATGACTTGACTATCAACCGTAACTGAAGCCTTAGATACTCTTTGAACCACTGCTCTCATACCCTTACCTCCTGAAATAAAATACCCCTCATAGCTTTCACTATTGTGGGGTATTTTGCTTACACGTCTAAGACGACGCCCTAATAATTTCTATAATATCTCCTATTTGTAATAGCTTATGAATAATTAAATCCAACTGCCCTACATTACAGATTTCAATTTTAATATTAAATACTGCCTCATCATTTTTAGTGGACCGAGCATTTAAGGTTTTCACATGGATCTTCATATCGGTTAAAACCCTAGAAATATCTAAAATAATACCCATTCGGTCTAGTGCCCTGACTTGAATCTCCGTTACATAAGTCCTATCCTCTAGTTTACATTCCAGTTGCCACTCTGATTCAATAAGCCTTTTCCGCTCATCTTCTGGTAAGTGAATCATATTGACACAGTCCGTACGGTGAATTGAAACACCTCGTCCTTTCGTTATATAACCGACAATTTCATCTCCTGGCACTGGGTTACAGCACTTAGAGAACCTAACTGCTAAATCTCCGACACCTTTAACAATAATCCCACTCTTACTACTGGTGCTTTTTTTCTTTTCTTCTTTGTCAGCACTTAGGATATCTGGGAACGGTTTAACGATTCCCTTTTCGTGGTCTTCAATGAGTCTTTGGACAACTTGTCCTTCCTTAATACCACCATGACCCACAGTTGCACAAAGGGAATCCCACGACGTAAGGCCATTTTTCCTAAGCACTGATTCAATTGTCTTGTTGGTTAAGAGATCGCTTAGGTTATAGCCTTTTCTCTTGGTATACTGCTCTAGCATTTCTTTACCGCGGACAATATTTTCTTCTTTAAATTGCTTACGGAACCACTGATTAATCTTAGTCTTAGCTTGTGTGCTTTTTACAATCTTAAGCCAATCCCGGCTAGGCCCCTTAGAATTTTGAGATGTCATTATATCTAATCGATCGCCGTTTTTAATAATATAGTCAAAGGTAACGATTCTCCCGTTTGCTTTAGCCCCTACCATCATATTACCCACAGCACTGTGGATATTATAAGCAAAATCAATTGGTGTGGACCCTTTAGGCAAAGTAAGAAGCTCTCCTGTTGGTGTAAATACATAAACTTGGTCTGTATAAACATCAAGGTCAACTTTAAGAGCATCCATAAATTCCTGATTATCGGACATATCCCTTTGCCACTCTAAAATTTGTCTCAGCCAAGCTAATTTTTCCTCTGATTGATCTTGCCCTGTTTCATGGTTGCCATCTTTATATTTCCAGTGAGCTGCAATACCGTATTCTGCTGTTCTGTGCATGTCTTCTGTTCGAATTTGTATCTCAAATGGTGTACCTTCTGGCCCCATAAGTGTTGTATGAAGGGATTGGTACATATTCGGTTTAGGCATTGCAATATAATCTTTAAACCTACCCGGAATCGGCTTATACATCTCATGAACAACCCCTAGGGCGCCGTAGCAATCCTTCACATTATCAACAATTGCCCTCACTGCAAACAAATCATATATTTGATCAAGGGTTTTATTTTGATTAATAATTTTTTTATATATACTAAAAAAGTGTTTTGGGCGGCCTTCTACAACAGCATGAACGCCCGCTTCTTCTAGTTTTACTTTAATTTCTTTTATAATAGCATCAATATACTCGATTCGCTCGACTCTTTTTTTAGCAATTTTATGCACCAGATCATAGTATACCTCAGGTTCCAAATACCTAAGAGCTAAATCCTCAAGTTCTACTTTAATCGTGCTAATGCCTAAGCGATGCGCTAAGGGAGCGTATATAAGCATTGTTTCTTCTGCTTTTTCTATTTGTTTTGCAGGAGACATATATTTAAGGGTTAACATATTATGCAATCTATCTGCAAGCTTAATTAAAACAACCCTTATATCTTGAGCCATAGCTAGAAACATTTTACGGTAATTCTCGGCCTGAATCTCCGTTTTTTGAGCCTCTTTATTGGATGATGTGTACTGGATTTGCCCTAGCTTAGTTACGCCGTCTACTAATAAAGCGACTTCCTCACTAAACATCTTGGAAATATCCTCAAATGTATAGTCTGTATCCTCTATCACATCATGCAGTATGCCTGCCACAATAGACTCTTTATCAAGCTCTAAATCTGCTAAAATACAAGCTACTTCTAGTGGATGAATAATATACGGCTCGCCTGATTTTCTAAGCTGGTCTTTATGGGCATTATAAGCAAGATCATACGCCTGCCCTATCATAGAAAGATCTTCAGAGGGATGGTATAGACGCACTGTGTCCATTAACCGGTTATAAATCATATCTGGTTCCATTTTTTCTCCCCCCTTTATCGTTTTATAGTCACCGATTATACTCTTTATTGTATTATATCTTATTTTTCAACAATAATCATTCTTTAAGATTTAATATTTAATTAAGGATGAAACATTATAGCCTTCAAATAACTCAATTCCCTTTAAAAATTCAAGTTCAATTAAATATACAATTTTAACGATTTCGCCGCCCATTTTTTCAATTAAATCAATCATTGCTCTTGTAGTCCCACCTGTCGCTAATAAATCATCTACAATAACGACCTTTTGGCCTGGTTTTATAGCGTCAATATGAAGTTCAATCGTAGAGCTTCCATATTCTAAATCATAATCTTGAGAAATTGTTTTGTATGGGAGTTTCCCTGGTTTACGAACAGGTACAAACCCTTTGTTTAGATTATATGCAATAGGAACGCCAAATAAAAACCCTCTAGATTCAGGCCCTACAACAAGATCAAAATCAAGATCCTTAAGTCCTTCTTGCATTCTATTAACAGACTCTCTTAGTCCTTCTGGACTCTGCAAAAGAGGCGTAATATCTTTAAATACAATTCCCTTTTCTGGAAAATCGACTACGTCTCTAATTAAATCTTCTAACTTCATTATTGTGTCCCCCTTGATTATATTAAAATTAATTGTTTAATTTATTTAGCGCCTGATACTTCTTAGATTTTGATAAATCTGTCTTTACACCCTCTACAATGCTAAATGTAATCATTCCACTTACATCATTATAAGTATATGATAGCAACCCTAGCTCCTTAAAAATAGCTAGTATTTGCAAAACTTTATATTCACTCATACAATCTTGATTAGCTTCCCTTTTCAAGACATGCATTGACACTTCATTGGTTTTTGTACCACTTAGCTGTTTTATGTAACGATAAACAGCTACGGCATCATCTCTAGTTGGAATCATGTGCTTTAAATTATTACTGTAACTACTAATATAACAGTTTTCAGTACTATTTGTAAATAGCTTAAGTGTTTCTATTGTTGGTTCTGGAATAGATTTATATAAGGACAAATAATAGTCACTCTTGTTTTTTTCATCCTTTGATGATTTTATATCCCTAATAACGATTTGAGGCGTTATTTTTCCAAGCCACTCATTTTTTTGAAGATTACCTGCTATCATGATCGCTTCATCTTTTGCAATAACGCCCTCTTGGTATCCCATATTAAATCCTATGGAATCAATGAGCCGGTCTGGGGTGTATAACTGCATTTTTAAATGTTTCCCATCAACTCCAATTCCCCTGGTGTTGTATACCTTTGCCTGATAGGAAAAAACAGGTGTTGGATTTCCTACCCCGTAAGGCTCTAAAGTCTCTAGAGCTTCTGCCATAGGCACCGTAATCTGCTCCTCACTAAGCTCGCAGTCTATCTTTATCTTTCTTTGTAATATTTCTTCATCTATAACAACCTTAGCATAGTCATTCATATGGTCTCTAAAATCATTAATCTGATCCTTCTTTAGCGATAAACCTGCGGCCATATCGTGTCCTCCGAATTTCTCAAGAAAACGACTTGAATTACATAGGGCATCAAACATACTAAACCCTTCTATACTACGGGCAGAGCCTGTGGCTGTTCCATCCTCCGCAATAGAAATAACAATACTTGGCTTATAATAACGCTCTGTAATTCTAGAAGCAACTATCCCAATAACACCCTTGTGCCAACCTTCAGATGCAACGACAATCACATTATGCTTACTAATATTCTGATCTGCTTCAATTTTTTCCACTGCAAGATTGAAAATTTCCTGCTCTATTGCTTGGCGTTTTTTATTTTCATCATCAAGCTCTTTTGCAATTTCCATAGCTATTGATGGCTCTAGAGTTGTAAAAAGTTCTACACCCTTTTTAGCATCTCCAAGTCTTCCCGCCACATTCAGTCTAGGCCCAATTTGAAACCCTATGGTCCCAGCGTTGATTTTCTTATCTTTAGATTTGGACACTTCTAAAAGAGCATCAAGCCCTACATTCCAAGTTGTTGGCATGGTATCAAAGGCATTTTTAACGATAATTCTATTTTCATCCACCAATGGCACAATATCTGCTACGGTTCCAACCGCTACAATATCAATATATTTCCAGATGGTACTCACATTATCGAACAAAATGGCCAGAGCATGAATCAGTTTAAAGGCAACTCCCACTCCTGCTAGTTCCTTAAAAGGATAGTTGGCGTCTAGACGCTTAGGATTAATAACGGCATGGGCCTCTGGTAAAACTTCCTGACACTCATGGTGATCGGTTATGATAATATCAAGGCCGATCCCCTTTGCAAATGCAACCTCTTCATTGGCTGAAATCCCTGTATCGACAGAAATTAATAAAGTCGTACCTGTATTCCTAATGGCTTCTAAGGCTCCTACATTAAAACCATATCCTTCACTGACTCTGTCTGGGATATAATAATCTATAGTATACCCATTTTCCTTTAAAAACATATATAAAATCGATGTACTGGTAATCCCATCCACATCATAGTCGCCATATATGGTTATTCTTTCCTTTTCAATCTTTGCCTTCTCTATTCTCTTCACTGCTTTTTCCATATCTGGCAAAGCCATAGGATCATGCATTTTTTCAAAACTAGGTGATAAAAACAGTTTTTTATCCCTGTCCGTAATAATTCCTCGCTCCTTTAAAATATCATCAA
>DUUM01000333.1 GCA_012841565.1 Candidatus Epulonipiscium sp.
ATAGGAGGGAATATGGAAATTCAAGATTTGCTCTTAATGACCCAAAAAATGGGGGCATCTGATTTACATATAACAGTTGGAATCCCCCCAGTGCTTAGAATACATGGTGAATTAAAACGCTTAGATGTTCCCCCCTTAATGCCTGCAGACACTGAAAAACTTGTTTACTCATTATTTGATGAGGATACATTAAAACAGCGATTTGAAGAATATGGAGAAGTAGATTTTGCTTATGGGAGACCTAATCTAGGTCGTTATCGGGTTAATGCTTATAGACAAAGAGGGACGTGTGCTCTTGCTTTAAGGAATGTTGCAACAAAGGTTCCAACCATGGAAAGTTTAGGTTTGCCATCTGCTATTTTACAAAAACTAGCTAAAAATACTCGGGGATTAGTGCTAGTAACAGGGCCCACGGGAAGTGGAAAATCTACAACATTAGCAACCATGATAGATTATATTAATCAAACTAGAAGATGTCATATACTAACCTTAGAAGATCCAATTGAATATTTACATAAACACAATAAAAGTATTGTGAATCAAAGAGAAATTGGTATCGATACGAAAAACTACGGCGTTGCCCTTAAGGCAGCCCTTCGGGAAGACCCAGATGTTATTTTAGTAGGAGAAATGCGGGATACGGAAACTATTGCAACAGCCATTACGGCTGCAGAGACAGGGCATCTTGTACTTTCTACCCTTCACACTTTAGGTGCTAGTCAAACAATAGATAGGATTATAGATGTTTTTCCACCCGATCAACAAGATCAAATTAGAATCCAATTAGCTACACTTTTACAAGGAGTTATGTCTCAACAACTATTAACAAATAGAGATGCAAAAGGCAGAAGTGTTGCCTATGAAATAATGTTAACGACATCAGCAATTAGTAATTTAATACGAGAAGGCAAGAGCTATCAGATCAATTCCCATATTCAAACAAGTGGGAAGCTAGGAATGCAAACCATGGATATGAGTTTAATGAAACTATATCAACAAGGGAAAATTACATTAGAACAAATGCTCAATCATGCTTTTGTCCCAGGAGAAATAAAAAGGATGCTGAATCTTCCATAACTTACGTATGAGGTGAACAATATGGAAATATATTTATATAAAGCAAGAAAAATAGGAACTAATACAATTGTAAAATCAGAAGGCCAGTTTGAATCAGTTGCCCATGTCAATAAACATTTAATTGACAATCAATTAGTGCCCTTATCGGTTACGAAAAAAACAGCATTAACAGCTGATTTAAGCGAATTGCCACTTTTTAGGCCTAGGGTTAAAGTCCAAGATATTGTGTTCTTTTGTAAACAATTTGGCGTTATGCTAGGGGCAGGAATTAGTATTGGTGGTGCTTTAGCTATTTTAGGAGAACAAGCGCCAAATCCTACCTTAAGAAAAAAGATTAAAGAAATCGATAAAGATGTCCAAAAAGGAAGCAATTTATCAGAGGCTATGGCAAAACATCCTGAATTTCCAGATCTTTTAATTAGTATGCTTAAAAGTGCAGAGGCTTCCGGTATTATGGATCAAGTAATGGAAAAAATGGCTATTCATTATGAAAAACAAATGAATTTAAACCGAACTTTGAAAAAGGCATTAACCTACCCAGCACTTGTTTTAATAACTATTGCTATTGTAATCCCTGTCTTAATGATTTTCGTTGTTCCAGGATTTGTAGATATTTTTCAGGACTCAGGAATCCAGCTTCCTTTAGCAACTAGAGTCGTTATTGCAATTAGTGAGTGGACACAAGCTAACTGGTACCTACTAATTTTAGGAGGAATAGGCCTAGTCATAGGAATTGTTTTGTTTAAGAAAAGTAAAAAAGGGAAAATGTTTTTTGATAAAATGGCCTTATCAATGCCTCTTATTGGAAATCTTAACAAAAAAACAATTACTGCTATATTTGCAGAAACCTTATCCTTGCTAGTGACATCTGGAGTGCCAGTATTTCAATCTTTAGAAATTGTAAGTGGAGTGTTGCAAAATGCAGTTGCTACAGAAGAAATGGAAGGAAATTTAAAGAGTGTAAGGGAAGGGGCAACCATTTCTAGTTCATTAGAAAGCAGTAAAATATATCCCCCCAT
>DUUM01000334.1 GCA_012841565.1 Candidatus Epulonipiscium sp.
TAGTAAGTACTTCTAGGGAGGTTTAGGACTCTACACATTGCTGATACTGAGTATTTGTGAAGGTTGCTCTTGATCACACTTACTTTCGTCCTAAGATCAGCGCTGCTTGCTTTAAAATATCGTTCTCCATTAATAGCTGTTGATTTTGTTTGCGAAGTTTAGTCAGTTCTAACTGCTCAGGCGTTAAGTTATCTTTTTCTTTAAAAGAGCCGCTATTGGCTTCTTGCTCAAGCCACCTTTCTAATGTGGAATAGCCAACATCGTATTCCTTTGTAATATCAGATTTACGTTTGCCATTTTTATAAAGTTGAACTAGCTGATGCTTAAATTCGGGTGTGAATGTACGTCTTGGTTTTTTAGACTGGGCCATGGTATCTACTCCTTAAGATTTATAAGTTTATTTTACATGACCTTAAAATATCTGTCCAGTTAAGTGTAACCTATCCAGTATGTATATAAGTAAGCCAAGGAAGGAATTATTATGAAAATAAATGAAAGTAGGATACTTGTAGTTGATGATGAGCCTAGAATAGTAGAAGTTGTTAAAGCATATCTAGAAAAAAGTAATTATAAAGTATTTGCTGCTTATGATGGAGAACAAGCTCTAAAAATGTTTGATGAAGTAAAACCTAATTTAGTTGTACTGGATCTAATGCTTCCTAAGATTTCAGGGGAGCAGATTTGCCAAACAATTAGAAGAAAATCAAGGATTCCCATAATAATGCTGACAGCCAAGTCACAAGAATATGATAAAATTAATGGATTTAATATAGGTGCAGATGATTATGTTACAAAGCCTTTTAGTCCTAAAGAATTAGTAGTAAGAGTCGATAGCCTATTGAGGAGATGCAACGAAGGTATCTCACCACTTTTCAATATAATGAGCTGGAATAATAATGAGTTAATAATCAATTTTACTGAGATGACTGTAAAAAAAGATGGAGAGACAGTAAGATTAACACCAAATGAATTTAAATTATTATCAACCATAGTGAAATATCCAAAAAAGGTATATTCGCGGGAAGAGCTAATTGATATCGCTTTTGGTATTGATTTTGATGGTTATGAACGTACAATTGATTCACATGTAAAGAATCTCCGTAGTAAAATAGAAACAGACAGCTCAAATCCTAAATATATCCTGACGGTACGTGGTATTGGATATAAATTTGGTTGTGTAGAATAGATTTAAAAGTTTAATCTTATTAAAAAAGACTCCCACCTCTTCACGTGGGAGTCTTTCTTATTTAGTAGGGGTTCAAGCATATTTTGATTTCTACATATAATCTCCATAAAAAATTGTTAAACTTAATCAGAATTATGGAAGGAGGACATTTATGTCTTCAAAAATGACATCGGAAATATTATACATTAACAACATGACTTGTGTTAATTGTGAAAACAAGATTGAGTGTGTTCTAGGTGGTAAGGCAGGAATTGAAACTGTAAAAGCAAGTTATTCAGCTGGCACAGTTACTATTACGTATAATGAGGATGAAATTGTACTTGACGAAATTGAAAAAGCAATTCAAGAACGTGATTACAATGTGCAAAGAGAGAAGAAAATTCCCCAAAAACAAGAAAAAACAAAGCCGTTAGCAAAACCAGTGAATTACACCAATTTAATCTGTATAGGTATTATTATCTTCACGTTATATGTAATATTAAAACGCTTTGGTTTATTGAGTATTTTTAATTCGCTTCCAATTGCAAAAGAGGGTATGGGTTACGGTATGTTATTCGTAATCGGATTACTTACATCAGTTCATTGTGTAGCAATGTGTGGCGGTATTTGTGTTTCTCAATGTACTATAAAGGAACCTAAGAACAACACCCGTGTAAGTAAATTTACAACCATGAGACCAAGCTTATTATATAACTTGGGTAGAGTTATTTCTTATACAATAATCGGTGGAATTGTAGGAGCATTGGGCTCTATAGTCAGCTTTTCCGGACCTATGAAGGGGATAGTACAAATTCTGGTAGGAATATTTATGGTTATTATGGGATTAAATATGTTAAACATTTTTCCCTGGCTACGTAAATTCAATCCTAGAATGCCCAAAGTTTTTGCTAAAAAAATCTATACACAAAAATTAAATAGTAATAGTCCTTTTTTTATAGGGCTAATCAATGGGTTAATGCCCTGCGGACCATTACAAGCGATGCAGTTATATGCATTATCAACGGGCAGCTCTCTTAAGGGTGCAATATCTATGTTCCTGTTCAGTGTTGGAACATTTCCGCTAATGTTTGCTTTTGGCGCATTAAGTTCTCTCCTTAATAAGAAATTTACCGGAAACATGATGAAGGCAAGTGCGGTATTAGTACTTGTAATGGGTGTATTTATGTTTAATAGTGGTGCTAGCCTTTTGGGATTGATTATACCATCGTTTGCTTCAGTAACAAGCAATGCACAAACAAATAATGTTGCTATCATTAAGGATGGAGTTCAGACTGTGACGACTGGTCTTTCCACCGGTCGCTATGAACCTATTATTGTACAAAAGGGAATTCCGCTTAAGTGGATTATTCAGGCAGAATCAGGTGCCATTAACGGATGCAATAATAGCATAGTGGTTACCAAATATAATATTCAAAAGGATCTGGAGGTAGGTGATAACATGATTGAATTTACGCCAACGAGTAGCGAAGCAGTATCCTTTAGTTGTTGGATGGGGATGATTCGAAGCAAAATAACCATAGTTGATGATTTGAAAAACTTTGATAATAGGAGGGATTAGATTATGAAAAAACAATCAAATAGCAAGAAAAACATGCAAAAGCTTATCATTATTGCAGCATCAGCGTTGGCATTATTGGTGGTAGCTTTTAGTATAAAGGTACCACCAACTACAGGGGAGGTTAGTATAAAAAAGGATGATCTACGTGCTGAAAAAGTTGTAGACGGAGATATTGTTATACCTATCAGCGATATTACTGAAACAGCAAGATTTTATCAAGCTAATACTAATGGTGTTGAACTTGAGACTTTAGCAGTAAAAGCTCAAGATGGTTCAATTCGAACAGCATTTAATACCTGTCAGGTCTGCTACTCATCAGGTCGTGGATACTATGTACAAGAGGGTGATGTATTAGTATGCCAGAATTGTGGTAACCGATTCTCTATGGATGAGGTTGAGATAACCAAGGGAGGATGTAACCCTGTGCCGATTACAGAAGAGTACAAAACAGTGAATGAAGATAGTATAACAATATCAAAGGACTTTTTGGCAGAAGCAACAGCAATCTTCAAAAATTGGAAATAAAAGTTTTGGAAAGTATTAGAAAGGACATGTTAATTTTTAATGTTATAAGAGCTATCATTTGAAAAATGATAGCTCTTAATTGTTATGTATTTTGAATCATAATGTTAAATGGTATAATATATGAACAGAGAAGCTTCTATATAGAACTCATAAAAAGGGATGGTTGAGCATTGATGGTAAAAATAAATAAACAATTAGGAAGATACTTTATCATGATATCAATGATATCCATTATTTTCATAACGATAATTTCTAATATCAGTATAAACATCTTTTTTTCAAATTACATTAAAGAGGAAAGAAGTAAAGATGATTTAAAAGTAGCCCAGTATGTTGAGCAGGTATATGACAATTACAACGGATTAAATGCACAGGCTCTAATGGGCATAATTCACTATACATTTAGTGAATCTGTTGCTGTACGTTTAAGAGATAATCAGAATTATATTGTATGGAACAGTAGTACTTCAGGTGTAATAACAGATATGGGTGGAGAAGTAATTAGTGAAAGTAGCCTAGCATATGAAAATTATCCTATGACTTATCAGGGGAAGCAAATAGGATCCATTGATATAGGGCGGTCAAAAAGCATTATATCGAATATTGAAGATAGGAAATTTATAAGTACAATAAATATTGTTTTTGCTATGGCATTTATATTTTCTGTTATTATTGCTATATTATCAAGTTCACGTTTATCTAAAAGGTTTCTCAAATCCATATATCAAATAATAGATAATACAAACTTGATTAAAAATGGTAAATACAAGCCGTTAGAAGAGGTAACAACGGATACTTATGAATTACATGCACTTTCTGTATCTATAAAAGAACTTTCAGATAAATTAAGTCATCAGGAAGCGCTAAGGAAAAGATTAACATCAGATATGGCCCATGAATTAAGAACACCAATAGCAATCCTTCAAAGCTATATAGAAGCTTTTATGGATGGAATATGGGAGCCAGATATAGAAAAGCTTACCATGGTATATGAAGAGATAAACAGGTTAACCAGAATGATTGAGGAGCTGTCTGATTTATCAATTATTGAAAGCGATGAAATAAAGCTTAATAAAAGCAAAGTTAATTTATCTGAATTGATTAGAAGTATTGCTGAAAATTATAGAGCAGTGTTAATAAACAAGAATATTACTTTTAAGTTAGAAATTCAAACTGATATTGAATTAATAGGAGATCCGGACCATCTCAATCGGATTTTCTTCAATATACTGTCAAATGCTTATAAGTATTCGAATGAAAATGGAAAGATAAGAATATCTTTAAAGAAAATTGATAATGCTATTAAAATTATTGTGGAAGATACAGGAATTGGAATTCCAAAAGAAGATATAAAATATATATTTGAAAGATTCTATAGAAGTGACCTTTCTAGAAATAAAGGTACCGGAGGAACTGGAATAGGTCTTACAATTACAAAGTCATTGGTTGAAGCAAACAGTGGACAAATAAGTATAGAAAGTGAGGAAGGAAAGGGAACTAAAGTGATATGTAAATTTATGCAGGATGATATTAAGTGAAAGAAAACCTATTCTATTAAAACACAGGATTTTCGGGCCGATTGGAGGTTGCTTTAAACTTCAAATTGGTCTGAAGGTCCTTTTTATAACGGCATAGAATCCTAGGTTCTATTGCAGTTCCTAAACTAGTCATATTTGTGCCATATTTTGAGCTTATAATAAAAGTATCAATTGAAGAAGTGGAGGTAGTTCAGATGATGATATTAATAGGAGTGATTGGACTGGTTTTATATTATGGGTTTCAAGATACAGGGAATGGATCTAATGTTCATAGAAATGACCCAAATGAAATGTTGAAAGAGCGATTTGTAAATGGAGAGATTAATGAACAGACATATCTGCAAATGAAAGAAACATTAAAACGATAGTTATATAACGTATGATTTTAGCTAACAGGAGGAAAAAATATGATGCGTGGAAATGGTTGGAACGGAAATTATGGTTGTTCACCTATGGGTAATAATGTATTTGGTGGATGGCATTATCTGATTATGCTTGGTGTAGTAATAATAATTATAGCATTATTATCATTTGCTAGAAGAAAAAACAATAGTAATGATAATCAAGCGATTATCAGATTAAAAGAATTATACGTTAAAGGTGAAATAACCGAAGAAGAATACTTAAAGCGTAAAAATGTGATTGAAAGACACTAGGTAAAAAGATGACATATCTCAGGATGAGAGAGATAATGTAGTTAGTGAATTATATAAATATTATAGGAAAGAATAGATATAGGATGGGGTGATGATGTGTTTAATATTTTAGTTGTAGAGGATCAATCTGATATAAGTGATATTGTAATGAAATACTTAGAAAGTAGTGGCTATAGCTGTGATCTAGCTGAAAACGGTTTTGAAGCACTTGAATATTTTTCAATGAACACATATCATCTCATATTACTAGATGTCATGATGCCAGGGATTGATGGATTTGAAGTGTTAACGAGAATTAGAGAAATCTCTGATATTCCAATTATCATGTTGACCGCTAAGCAAGAAGAAATAGATCGGTTAAAAGGCTTTGAAAAAGGTGCGGATGATTATGTTGTAAAGCCTTTTAGTCCAAGGGAATTAATGGGACGTGTTAAAGTGTTTTTAAAGAGGACATATCAAACATCTGGTGAGATTGTTTTGGTGGAAGGCGAATTAAGGCTTTTCATTGGTAGTATGAAATTGCAGAAAGCTAATGTAGATATTGATCTTACAGCTACAGAATTTAAATTGATTCATGCTTTTATGAGAAATAAGGGACAGGTTCTCACAAGAGAGCAATTAATAGAGCAATCTTTTGGTCAAGACTACGATGGATTTGATCGTAATATTGGCAGTTATATAAGAAGGATACGTCAAAAAATTGAGGTGGATCCCCAAAAACCTACTATACTCGTTACAAAATATGGTGCTGGTTATATCTTTGGGGGTGAATAGTGATGACCATTAGGAAAATGTGGCTGATTGTGTTGAGTTTAATTTCGATCCTATCAGTAGGTATAAATACAGTGATACTGACTACTTTGACAGACAAGTATTTTGCTGACTATCTTAAAGAAAGCTATGATGTTCATATTGAACATATACTAGATTATACAAAAACGGCACTTAGTGATAAAGATATCACTAGCAAACAGATGAGTGTTGAATTAGAAAGCCATCTAAATGATCCTATTATCCAAATCAAAGTATATAGCGCTGATGGCGACTTGCTTGTTAATGTTGATGATGATTACCATATTACAGGGAATAAGATGAGTGGTCACATGGGCGGCGGGAAGATGGGGAATATGATGAGGGATTCCTCAAATGAAGTGGCACAGTATGAAGTTGTTGATGATGGTAAGGTGATTGGTATATTAAATGTAACTTTGCATAGTGTAGCGGAAAATTCTTTTGTTGCTAGGCAGTTTAAGAGTTCATTGTTTATTAATAGCACCTATGCGATTCTCATTTCCACAGCTATCTCAATATTTATTGGGTTTTTTATTAGCAAGAAAATGAGCAGTTCTTTAAGAGATACTGCAAAGATTGCTGCTGATATCCAATTGGGTGAAATAACACCGATAAAAAGCACATCCATAAAAGAAATATATGCTATTAGAGAGGGCTTAGAGGAGCTTGATTCTAGACTTAGACTAAAACAAAAAAGCAGGCAAGTACTTGTTGATCAACTAGTACATCAAACAAGGACACCACTGACAATCCTCAAATCCCATCTAGAAGCAATAGAAGATGGTTTAATAGAAATTAATGAAGAAGAGATAAAGATGTTTCAAAATCAAATCGAAAATATTACAACTATTATTGCAAATATGAGCGGTATGATTGATGCCAGTAAAGAAACAGATGTCATCAATGTTGAAGGTTTTGAAATAAATCAAATGTTGAAACAGATTATCATTGGATTGAAAGCACAATTTACTAAAAAAAACATTACACTTGAGTTAGTTTCAAATGATAAACTCATGGTTTATACAGATAAGAATAAACTCAGTCAGTCTATCTATAATATCCTGACAAATGCCTATAAATATACTAATGAGAATGATAATGTTAGGGTAAGTTTCATACATCTGGATAACAAAGTAATGATTAAGATTCAAGATACTGGTATTGGTATAGCAACAAGTGAGATTGACAAAATATTTAATGCATATTATCGAGGCTCTAAGGCCATCCATATAGAAGGGGATGGTATAGGATTATATATAGTTAAAGATAACATTGAAAAAATAGGTGGTAATATTAGTGTTACATCAAAGCTAAAAGTTGGAAGTGCCTTTACTATTGAAATCCCTGTTAGTTATGATAAAGAGTGATTATATATTTAAAAAGTTTAAACCAGGAGTACTCCTAATTAAGGTTTTTAAAAGAAGATAGAAAATACTACTAAGAGCAATACAAAAGAATTGTGTGGGAAGTACCTAGGCAAATAGGTAGAGGAATTGTAGGGTGAATTATATAGGGCAATCAGAGACCATCTGAGTGCCTTTTTATGTACGATAAAAATGATTTTATGCTATAATAAGCATTAAGGTCTAGAATCAAAGAAAGATAGGAGAAAATCATATGGACGGAACAAAAAGAAGCAATATTAAAATAGGATCTGACGTAATGGTCGTACAAAAACAAGATCAGGGCTCTGGAAAACTAACACAAGGTACAGTGAAAAAAATTCTTACGAATTCCCAGCAGCACCATCACGGTATTAAAGTTATGCTAGAATCAAATATAGTAGGCCGGGTAAAAGAGGTCAAATCATGAGGGATGAACCATCAAAGCCTCTTAAAAAAATGGAAAAGTTGTTAAAGATTTTTATTGCATGGATTGAGATTGGTTTGGCAGTACTGGTTATTGGAGCCGTCTTAATAAGTTGTAAAGATATCTTAGCTCTTATTTATGAAGTGTATGTATCAGAACCTAAGATATCATACGTCATGTTACAAGGGGTACTATCTCATATCTTATTAGTAGTAGTAGGCCTTGAACTTGCCCTAATGTTGATTTCCCACTCAGCAGCTAATGTGCTTGAGGTAATCTTATATGCAATCGCAAGGAAAATGCTCATTAGTAGCACCAATACAATGGATATTGTATTAGGTGTTATAGCCATAACACTCATATTTGGAGTTGATAAATATCTGCATAGCCAAAGGCAACTTTAACGCAGTGATGGATAGATGAGATTATAAGATAAACAAGAAAAAATGGAGGCTAAAAGGATGAAATATAACATATCAAATACAGCTCAAAATGCAAAAGCATCAGAAGTAAGAGAAATCCTAAAACTAACCCAAACCCCAGAAATTATCTCTTTTGCGGGAGGACTTCCAGCACCAGACTTATTTCCAGTAGCAGATATTAAAAGAGTAATGGGTGAAGTACTAGATCAGGATGGATTCGTAGCTTTGCAATATACAACAACAGAAGGTAACGACGATCTTAGAAACGCCATTATCAATCAAAGGCTTAAGCCGTTTGGTATGGACGCTACCCTAGAAAATCTTATGATTACATCAGGTTCTCAGCAAGGCTTAGAACTAACGGCCAAGATGTTTATCAACCACGGGGACACTGTTATTGTAGAAAACCCTACATATTTAACAGCTATTTCCCCGTTTAAATCCTACGGGGCTGAGCTAGCGACTGTGGATACAGATGATGATGGCATCATTATAAGCGATTTAATTCATACAATCGAAACTAATGAAAATGTTAAGTTTATCTATTTAATACCTGATTTCCAAAACCCAACAGGACGATGTATGAGTCTAGAGCGTAGAAAACAGGTAGTGGAAATTGCAGAAAAATATAAAATTCCTGTAATAGAAGACTCACCTTATGGAGAACTTGTTCTAAGCGGAGAAAAACTGCCAACGATTAAAAGTTTTGATAAACATGGATATGTTATTTATCTAGGAAGTTTCTCTAAAGTATTTTGCCCAGGATTTAGAATAGGATGGATATTAGCAGATTCAGCATTAATTGAAAAATATGCTATTTTAAAACAGGGAGTAGACCTTCAAACATCAACAGTAGACCAGATGATTGTAGCTAGATATATGATGGCATATAACTTAGATGATCATATTGAAAAAATCAAAGCACTTTACAAAAGCAGAAGAGAGTGTATGCTAAATGCAATTGAACAATATTTTCCAAAGAATGTTGAATACACAAAGCCAAGAGGTGGATTATTTATTTGGGTCATCCTACCAGAAGGGCATGATAGTAAGGAAATATTAAAAAAAGCCATTGAGCAAAAAGTAGCCTTTGTACCAGGACAATCCTTTTATGCACACGGCAATGTAACTAATACCTTTAGGCTGAATTATTCTAATATGCCTGAAGAGAGAATAAAAGAAGGTATTCAAAGACTTGGTGCCATACTAGACGCCGTTTTATAGTTGTTACAAAAAAACAAAGGCCATTAGCTTTGAGCTAATGGCCTTTGTTTTTATTTTTCATGATAGGAAAGTTCTACTTTCCTTACCGATGTGTCAGACACCTTTTTATTAGTCTAGAAAAGTCATATATTCTTTTAGAGCTTTAAAGAGCTTAGTTGTATCCACATCGTCATCTACAACAATATACATAGGTTCATTTAAACCAAGTATAAATAGTCCTAAAATAGATTTTGCATCTACCATACCACTGTCACTGTGTATCCATACGTCGTAAGGATATTGAGTAACGATATAGTTGATTTTTTGAATATCATTGATATTGTTTACTTGAATTTTAGTTTTCATAATAAAATCATCTCCCATTCATATATATTAGTTAGTGTACCCATATCATACTACGAAATCAGAGGTTTGGAAATCCTTATTTAAAAGTATTCTAGATAAAACTATATAAATATGATATAATTGATATTATCAAAGACTGCAAATCAGTCGCAAAGAAAGAGGCTTAATAATGAGTGCTCTAGTAATAGAGAATTCTGGGCTTACCCACAAACAGTTCGTACCTTAGCGTAGCACCTTAGCAAACGCATATATATAGGTGATATTACAGAAAGGACTGTTATTTGTGGAGATTATGGAAATACAGTGTGCAAAAAAAGAGCATGCTGTTATGCTTTCAGAGTTAATTTATAGTACGGAAAAAGACCCGGAGGCTATCTGGGGATATGGCAGTAAAGAAGAAGTGTTAAAGAGGTTAACCAAGCTCGTTAAACGAACAGATACAAGATATAGTTATAAGTATGCAAGAGTAGCCATAGAAAATGGCAGAATATGTGGCGCAATGATTGGCTTACCACATAACAAGCTAAGCAATTTAGATGACTATACAGGTAAGGTTATATTTGAACTTCAACAAGGTGTTTGGGGTAAATTACGGTGGTTTTTTACAGCCCTTAGGGGTACGAATATGAAAGAGTCAGAATCAGGAGAGTACTATATTGCCAACTTAGCGACATTTAGTTGGGCAAGAGGTAAGGGCATTGCTACAAAACTCATGCTAGACGCAGAAAAAACAGCCCAAGATTATGGACTTACCAAGTGTTCGTTACTCGTTGACCAGGAAAAACCAGCAGTTGTTCGTTTATATGCAGGACTTGGCTATGAGATTAAAGAAGAAGTAGTAGAAGAACAAAAATATTATAGGATGATTAAACCATTAGAAGCAGCATAAGCTGCTTCTTTTGTATTATAGGGCGTGTTATTCTTGCCTTTTTTTGGATTTAAGCTTATTATTAAAGGATAAATATTTAAAAAAATAGGAGGGATTTGGTGAAGACAGTAAAAAATAAATGGATAGTTGTATTATCTATCATCATCATGTGCACCATAGCCAAGCCAGCATTAGTTTATGCCGCAGGTATGGTTCCAAGCACCATTCGGGTAGGGCTCAGATCAGCTTATAGTGACAAAGTCAGTATTGATGTAAAAAACACTGAAATAGAGATTGGCTACGAGGCAGATAATCGGTTTATACCACAAGGAACCCTTATTTCAAACACAGGATTTATAATGAAACCAAACCAAAAGCAGTACTATAGTGCAAGAGAAACGTTTTATACATATAACGAAGCAGCCTATTCAGTTCTTGCATACAACCAGCAAGGAGTAGGTGCTGTAGTGGCATATAGTGGTCCTGGAAAATGGGGCGTATATTTAGAGGAAAATACAGGGATTACAAGCCCAGTACAAAGTCAAGGCACTGAAATTATAGTTCAAGATAGTTTAGGGAAAGACCTGCTTATTTGTGAAAACAATGGATTTGCCCCTGTCTTTGCAGGAAAAAGTAGAAGCCAATCCTTTGATTTAACAGAGTTATCAAAAGGTGTCTATAGAGGGTGGTTTGAATTTAAACGTAAAGGGAATACCCTTACGGCAATTAATATTGTGGACTACGAAGACTATTTATACGGTGTTGTTGCAGCTGAAATGCCAGCAAGTTGGCATATGGAAGCACTAAAAGCCCAAGCCGTAGCAGCTAGAAGTATGTCTATCTATCAGCAAAATAAATATCTTAAAGATGGTTATAATGTATGTGATACAATCTATACCCAGGTATACAAGGGATTTAGCGGGGAATATCCAAGAAGTAATCAAGCTGTCGATGAAACAAGAGGGATGGTTGTTACTTATAAGGGTAAAATAGCAGAGACCTTATTCTTTTCCACAAGTGGTGGGTACACAGAGGACCCAGAGAATGTATGGGGGAATCCAATAGCTTATTTAAAAGCAGTACCAGATCCTTATGAAACAGACCCAGAGGGTAAACCATGGACAAGAACCATCACTTTAGCAGAAATTGATACTTGTTTGGCGAAGCAAAATATTTATATTGGCAAGGCACAAGGGATAAAGATTAATTCCTACACCCCTGCAGGACGTGTCAGTGAACTTGAAATTATAGGAACATCAGGAACTTACAAAATTGTTAAAGAAAATGTTCGTACGTTTTTTGGAAGTACGAATGGTGGATCTTTAAGAAGTAGAATGTTTTCTTTAGGAAATGCAGAAAGTATAATCACGGAATCTACAACAAAACCTTTAGGAAATCTTGCGGTTTATAGGGGAGAACTCCCTCAGTATATTATGGGAGCCAATGGGAAGATAGTACCAGTCGGTCAGTCTATCATAGTAGAAGGCATCGGCGGACCCGTTGCTTACGGCAGCGTTGGGGCAACATCTAATAGTAGCCAAGGAGCTCATGCAGCTTATGGGACAATTATTATTTCAGGAGAAGGTTATGGACACGGTGTTGGCATGTCACAATCAGGTGCTCATGGAATGGCAAGGGCAGGGTATACTTATAACCAGATTATAGAATACTACTACCAAGGTGTACAGGTTCAAAGATAGGAGAACGCAATGAAAACATCAGATTTTTACTTTGAATTACCAGAAGAAATGATTGCCCAAGATCCTTTAATGGATAGGACACAATCAAAACTTATGGTTCTAGGCAAAAACAACGGCCACATAGAGCATAAACATTTTCACAATATTATTGAATACTTAAACCCAGGGGATTGCCTGGTCCTTAATGATACAAGAGTTATTCCTGCTAGATTATACGGCGCAAGAGAAGGCTCAGGGGGGAAAGTAGAAATACTACTCCTAACGCGCTTAGGCGCAGACCGCTGGGAAGTACTGGCTAAGCCAGGGAGAAAAGTTAAACCCGGCAATAAGATAGTTTTTGGCACAGGAGAACTGACTTGTACAGTAGAAGAAATCATTGATGATGGTAAACGAATTGTACAGTTTGAATATGAAGGTATATTTGAAGAAGTCCTAGACAGACTAGGGGAAATGCCGTTGCCACCTTATATTACTCATAAGCTAGAAGACAAAGAAAGATACCAAACCGTTTACTCAAAAAACAACGGAAGTGCAGCAGCCCCAACAGCAGGCCTTCATTTTACCGAGGATTTAATTTCAAGTATAAAAGAAAAAGGTGTGAAGGTTGCCTATGTAACCCTTCATGTGGGCCTTGGAACCTTTAGACCTGTTAAAATCGACAACTTGGAAGACCATGATATGCACTCTGAGTTTTATATGATTGAAAAAGATCAAGCAGATTTAATCAGTGAGACCAAACAAAAAGGTGGCAGAATCATCTCTGTGGGAACCACAAGTACAAGAACACTTGAATCTTGCACAAATGAGGAAGGAATCTTACAGCCAGGAAGTGGCTGGACGAAGATATTTATTTATCCAGGATACACCTTTAAGCTAGTGGATTGTCTCATTACTAATTTTCACTTGCCAGAGTCTACGTTGATTATGCTAGTGAGTGCCCTTGCAGGTAAAGAAAGTGTTTTAAATGCTTATGAAGTAGCCGTTAAAGAGCAGTACAGATTCTTTAGCTTTGGTGATGCTATGCTAATTACCAATTCAAAATAGGTGGATTAAAATAAGAAGATGCCCATAGGTCTATTAAGACTGTGGGCATTTTTCGAAATATTGACATTTAATAGCATAATTGTGGTAAACTAAAAAATAGAGAAACTAAAAAAGTGCAAAGAGGAGACGACAATGGGAAAATACTCAAAATCATTTAAAGTACAATTTTCAGAAACAGACTTTACGCTAAAACTAAAGCTATATGCACTGGTTAATAAGATGCAAGAAACATCTAGCCTCCACGCAGAACAATTAGGCATGGGCTATGAAGAACTAGAAAAACATAATCTAGGATGGATTATTTCAAAATACCGGATCAACATGGATACATACCCAAAATGGGAGGATACTTTAACCATAGAAACATGGCCAAGTGCAAAAGACAAGCTTTTTGCAATGCGAAGTTTTCGTATATACAATCAAGAGAAAGAGCAAATAGGAAGTATTTATAGCGCCTATGTTTTAATCGACACAGAAACAGGGAGACCTCAAAGAACCACTACCTTGCCAATAGAATTACCAGTGGTAATAGGTGAAGAGACCCATGAACTGATAAGATTTAGTATTCCTAAGGATGCTATAAGCACATGTAATAGAACGGTTCACTATACGGACCTAGACCTTAATATGCACATGAATAACGCCTGCTATGTTCAGTGGATTGAAGATTGTTTTTCGGTGGAACAACATAAAGAGATGCAAATCAAAGATATCCAAGTAAACTTTATATCAGGCGCTACCATTGGGGAAGAAGTTGCCGTAAGTGTGTATAAAGATGCTGAGTCTGTGGATAGATATTATGTTCAGGGAAATGAGAAGAGCGGGGGAAGGGAAATATTTAAAGCAAGGGTAGAGTGGGAATACATTTAAGGTAAAAATAGCTTAAGAAAAGCAATAAGGACTTGCAAACACATATGTATTTGCAAGTCCTTATTGTTTTTAAATGTATTTATTTTTCCGCGTTAATTCGTTCTACTATTTTAGAAATTAACACATCAGGTGTCATATCTCCTCTTTCGCTAATAATATCTAGGGAAGCCACTTTAGACATCATTTTGAAAACTACTGGATTTTTAAGTTTCTCATATTTAGGAGATAAACCCATTAAGAAATCTTTTATATAGGGATGATCGTTTATTAAATCGCCTATGATTGTTTCAGATGTAATATTATATATATTAGACGCTTCTTTGCTGCTATTTTCTTTCTTAGGTTTATCATTTGTCCATGATAATAGTCTTTGGCTACCTGTAAGGCTTCTGATTCTGGTAGCATCTTGCATCATCTCAAGTACGCCTCTAAATTGACCGTTTTCATCCCTTACGGCATTATAAACAATATATATAAACTTATCACCCATATCAATCCAAAATTCAGCTTCATCTTGTTCGCCGCTTCTAAAGGCACTTATAATTTGATCTACCATCTCTACACTTTCTTTTGGATGGCAATTATGAACATGTCTGCCTATAACACCAGGACTTCTAGGAAATACTCTATGTTTTGTATCAGTGTAAAATTTTGAGATGTCATTTTCATCTACATAGGATAAATCCACTTGCATATGTTTAAAGATAAGATTAATTTGCTCAAGGGTAAGCTTTCCTTGGCTTACATCTAATTCTTGTCCTACGTCTATATTTCCTAACGCCCCGTGCTTGAGTAATACACCTTTTAAATCATTTAGCAGTGCCTGATTAGAAGGGTGGCTTTTTTCTGCAATAGTGCCATATGATGGTGGTGTTTCTATTAAAGCATATCCAATCTCATCATCACCTATTCTCATTTCTACAAAATCATCATCAGATAACATATCTATTGCTGTAGGGTATAATATATCTTCTTCTTTTCCCATCATATCTTCTACGATATCAATCACATCATCTTGCATATTTAAAAAATCATCATCTTCATCATTTTTCAAATGATTTAAAGCGGTCTTTATGGTTTTTTCTACATAATCATCTAATGTCCACATTATTTTAGTAGGTTTATCAAAGCCTTTCTTTTCTAAGGCAGAATAAAGCTGATTTTGTTTTCTTGAAAAGTGTACCTTTATTTCCAATAATTGATCATATAGTTCGAGCCATTTATTCTTTATAAATTTGTGGCTCTTCATAGCTCCCATTTCATCTAACACATTTCTGAACGCCTTTACTTCTTTTAAGTAAGTATCTATAGGGTGACCTTCTTCTAGGTCCAACTCATTTGTAACTAATTTATCTTTTACAATGGAGATTACGTCTTGTATCCTTTTGGTTAAATCATCATTATCTACTGCGTGTCTATCTAGAGACTGCTCGCATAGTGCAAATTCCTGGGCGGTTATTTTATCAAAAGAATTATTCACGGTTTCTGTTGCTGACAACAAGCTTATCTCGCCTCTTAGATAACTTACTAAAATATTAGTTATTTTTTCGATTTTTACATTATCTAATTTTAAATGCTTATTCATTTCTTGTCCCATATTGATCATTCCTCTCAATAGTTGATAATGGTTCTCATTTATCGTATTATTATTTAAGGTATTTGTCAAGTGGAAAATAAACATATAGAGTAAGAGTAGAACAAAGGGTTTAGAATTTTATGAAAATGAGATATAATTAAGCTAATAAAATTGATTCTATAAAGAGGAGGGCTAAAATGAAAAAGCTTATAATGATCCTGTTAATATTAATATTAATGACAGGTTGCAATAAAATAGAAAGTATAGAGCTTAAAGACCCACTTCAAGAAAAAGAAGTAGAAATTGAGATTAAAAAAGCAGCGGAGATAGAAGAAGGGGAGGCAGAAGTAGGGAAATATGCTGTTAATAAAGATGGCGCTACGGTAAAAGAAAGATACCCGGTACCTAAAGACTATACCCGCACTATAACAGAAGAAAATAGTTTTGGTGATTTTTTACAAAATCAAAAATTAAAACCTTATGGGGAAAAAGCTCTTTATTATGATGGTAGAGAGAAAAATAGTAAGGGAGTTTATGATAGTGCTTTTGATGTTGATATAGGGGATAGGGATTTACATCAATGTGCAGATGCAATCATGTTACTTCGTGGGGAGTATTTGTATTCCCAGGGAAGATATGATGAGATAAGCTTTGATTTTGTGGGGGGATTCAAAGCAGACTATAAAAAATGGAGGGAAGGCTATAGGATAGAAGTTGATGGAAATAATATCAGCTATTATAAAGCAACTGATCCATCAGATTCCTATGAGTCTTTTAGGAAATATATGACCATGGTTATGGCCTATGCAAGTACGCTATCTATGGAGGAAGCATTAGAGAAGACAGATATAGGCGATATGGCAATAGGAGATGTGTTTATTATAGGGGGAAGCCCAGGACATGCCATCATCATTGTGGATATGGCTGTCAATAATGAAGGCGAAAAGATATTTTTGTTGGCCCAATCTTACATGCCAGCTCAGCAAACACAAATCCTTATTAATCCTATGGATGAGGAATTGAGCCCTTGGTATTCTTTAAAAGGAAAGGAAAAACTGATAACACCAGAATGGCGTTTTGAGTTAGATCAATTAAAAAGGTTTTACTAAGATATAAGCAAATAAATCCGCGACCCATTACTTTTGGCATGGTTGATTCTATCCTTTTGCACTTTTAAGGAATAAGGCCATAGCATATGATACTAGCAGGAGGTGCTTTGGAATGAAACAAACTATTTTAAAGTTAGAAGATGTTACAAAAAAGTATGATCAGAAAGCAGTTGTTGATAATATTTCACTTGAGGTAAAAAAGGGGGAAATTTTTGGACTTTTAGGACCCAATGGGGCTGGGAAAAGTACAACGATTAATATGATTTGTTCTATGATAAAGCCAACTGCGGGAGACATTAGCATATTTGGATATGATAATAAAAAAGAAATGTCAAAAATCAAACATAAATTAGGGCTTGTTCCCCAAGAGATTGCTTTTCATGGTAGCTTAAAAGCATGGGAAAATATTGAGTTTTTTGCAGGCTTATACGGTGTAAAAGGTAAGGCACTTAAAAAGGCAGTAGATGAAGCACTGGATTTTGTAGGGCTGACAGACAGTCGAAATGGTTTTGCTAAGACTTTTTCAGGCGGAATGAAAAGAAGACTTAATATTGCTTGTGCCATAGCGCATCAGCCAGAACTTATGATTTTTGATGAACCCACAGTAGCTATTGACCCCCAGTCACGCCATTTCATTTTAGAAAAGATTAAAGAGATGAATAAAGCGGGCGCAACCATTATTTATACAAGTCATTATATGGAAGAAGTTGAAGCTCTTTGTGATAGAATTGCAATCATGGATAAAGGAAAGATTATAGCACTTGGAACCAAACAAGAACTCGTAACCCTAGTCAATGCAGAAGAAACAGATATGTCTTTAGAAGAAGTGTTCTTGAGGCTTACAGGGAAAAAACTAAGAGACTATGGTGAGGGGGTCCTATAAAATGCTACTTACCTTAGTTAAAAACAATGTGAAACTGATATTAAGAAGTAAAATATCTTTTATGTTTATGTGTGTACTGCCAATAATCTTAATTCTTATTTTATCAAATGCATTTTCTTCAAGTTTAGGACGGATGGTTGAATTAGAAGAGTTTATGGTTGGTTATAGTATTGAAGCAGAAAGCAGTATTGCAAACTATTTCCCTACCTTTAAAGAACAATTTGAAGAAAATGGGATTATTCTAAAACCCATGAGTCAAAAAGAAGGACTTAAGGCAGTTGCAGATGAAGAAATAGTAAGCTACCTTACCTTGGATGATACTCAATATACTCTGTACAATAAAGAAGGTGTCGATATTAATGGGATGGTTTTTGAAAGTAGTTTTAAGAGTGGCATGTATTTATATGATGGCCTTAAAATGATCATACCCTATATGATGGAAAATCAAATCATCCCTACAAAAGAAATAATAAGCGAAATGGAATCTTTGGGTAGCCGGGAGCCAATAAGCTATGTTAAAAAACACCGTATAGAGGTAGAACCAGTAGCAAGAGCGCAGGATTATTATGGTATTACTGAAATTGTGTTTATCATATGGTTTGGGGTTTCTTCTGTTGTGGGACTTACCAATGATGAACGCAAATATAAGATTTCTGAAAGAATACGACTTACCAATGTAAAGCCTATTGTTTTATTTATGGGGAAATTTATTCCTAATGTTTTGGGCACCTGCGTGCAAGTCGGTATTGCAATAGGGGTATCAACATTACTACTTAAGGTGAATTGGGGAGAACATCTTTTTTTATCAGGCGGCATATTACTCCTTGAAGTTATAGCAGTTAGTGCTCTAGGGACTATGCTGACTATCATTATTAAAAGCAGTCTATTTATTAATATGATTATGTATATCAGTGCCTTTGTATTTGGATTTATGGGAGGTAGTTTTCAAGATTATATGCATAATTTTTTAAGTGAAGACATGGTCCGCTGGTCACCACTTTATTACCTTAATCGTACGTTAGTTGAACTGTCTACTAAAGGAAGTAGTGACTATTTGGGGGCAACATTTATGATGCTGCTTGCTATAACCATTGCATCCGTTACAATCGGTCTAACATATATGTATGCAAGGAGGGAGGCCTAATGAATACGTATTGGGTGATGCTAAAAGCCAATTTCAAATTAGTATTTAGAAATAAACAAACACTCTTTTTGATTATACTGATTCCCTTATTAAGTACATTAATATTGGGGATAACCAGTGTAGAAGAAGGGCAAGATCCGGCACGTGAGTTTAAAATGAATGTTTTAGTAGTCGATGAGTCAAAAACAGTTCTATCTCAAGAACTTATTAATAGTTTACAACAAGATCCTGGGATAGCCCTCAAAGTTTCTGAAGAAAAAGGGATTAGTACAGAGTCCATCAAAGAATTTTCTATAAGGGCGGCTAATAAATCCGTTGCAACAAGCATTATATATATTCCAAGTGATTTTGAAAAAAAGATTTTACAAAAAGATATGCAAGATATCATCCTTTTATTTGAGACAGGAACAGATGAGAGAGTGCACTTATTAGAGGCTCATTTAGAGATGGTAATGAGTAAACTTTCCATGTTCTCAAAAATAGCATCAGGAAACGAAAAAATATTCACAGATTTACTAGAGCAGGCAAAAAAGAATGAAACAAAGGACCATATAGTAATGGTCGATGATACTGGAGAAAGTATACGTCCAAGTGAAAAAAGCTATTCCTTTTTACTTGGCATGTTTGTTGCAGCCTTGACCATGACCCTAATATTTAGTAATAACTTTATTGTAGGTATTTTTATAGAAGAAAAGCATAACCGCGTGCTAAAAAGAATCCAACTCACCTCTGTTAGTATGTTAAGCTATGTCATGGTAAAGGCAACCCTTGCACTTGGCGCATTAATTGTTCAAACAGGCCTTATTATGTTTGGCATTAACACAATCCTTCAAATTAAATTACAGATGAGCATATGGATTATGGGATTTCTTATATTTGGGCTTGGATTAGTTTTTACATGTATCAGTATTTGCAGTGTAAGTTTTACTGATAATATAGCGACAGCTAATTATATTGGGTTTGGGTTTGTTACAATAACAAATATGCTAGCGGGCCTGTATTTTCCCTTTGAAAATGTCCCTGTTTGGATGAAAAACATAGCGCTGCTTTTACCACAAAGATGGTTTGTCTTAGCAGCCAATAGGGTGCTTCAGGGGAATCATCAAGTACTTTATCACTATGGGATGGTTATAGGAGCCCTTATGGTGTTTTTCTTGGCCGCCTCATTACTAGGATTTAAGCTAAATAAGGGCTATAGCTAAAATAATGCTTTACACATTATAGAGATACAAAATAGAGTTTAAACTTAAGAAAATAAGGAGTCTTTTATAGTATGAATGATAAATCATATGATTTTTATTTTGGAACCATTAAGTTAATTACTTTAAGCTTGGCCATTGTGTATTTTCTTTTTTCCAAAGAAAGTATTCTAGGCCAAAATCAATTTGCTCAAATTCCTTTATTATTTTTACTAACCAGTACACTAATAGCTTATGAGCTTGCTCATAGGCTTAAGTTTATTTTATTAGGGAGTGCGGCAGTACTTACGATTGTACTTATTGTTTGGTTTGGGGATCCATATTATTTACTAATACCTTTTATTATATTAGATGGGGTCACTTTTTTTAAGCTGGATTGGGGATTTTATTTTCTTTCTTTACTAGGCGCGGTAGGGTGTCAGGATAAACAATTATTTTTAATAGGTCTATATTATCAACACTATTGTATTATTGAAAAATATAAAAGAAATATAAATACCTTTTTACAGGAAGAAGTTACATATCAAAAAGCTATTAAAAAACAAGATTTAAGACATCAAAATGAAATTGAGAAATATGCTTTAATCTACGAAAATGAAAAGCTTGATGAAAAAGGTAAACTATCACAAGCACTACATGATAAGATTGGTCATAGTATTAATGGGTCTATTTTTCAGCTTGAAGCTTGCAAGCTTTTAATGGATAAGAAACCAAAACAAACAAAAGAAAAGCTGCAAGATGTTATTCAGAATCTTAGAGCTAGCATGGATGAAATAAGAGTAATTTTAAGAAGAGAAAAGCCTCAAATAAGTGAAATGAAATTTGTGCAGTTTAAAAGATTGTGTGCAGATTTTAAAGAAAAATACACTATAAATGTGGATTTTAAGTGTGAAGGTGAAATAAGTAGTGTGTCTGAAAGTGTCTGGGAGCTTCTATTAGATAATACAATAGAAGCCTTTTCAAATGCGCTTAAATATTCAGCTTGTGATACAATAGGGATTCATATTATTGTGTTTAATAAGCTTATAAGGTGTACCATTAAAGACAATGGTAAGGGGTGCCAAAGTATAAAAGAAGGCATGGGACTTTCAGGGATGAAAGAACGCGTAAGAGCTAAAGGTGGCACCTTAGACATTGTTTCAGAGCTAGGCTTCACAATCAATATATTGTTGCCAATAGGGGAGGATGAAAACTGTGGATAAAATAAGACTTGTTATTGCAGATGATAGTGACTTTGTAAGAGACGGGCTTAAAATTATATTTGAGTTAGATGACGAATTTGAAGTTATTGGAACAGCTGCAAATGGAAAAGAAGCCGTGGAACTGGTTGCCACCAGTACGGTAGATATTGTGCTAATGGATCTTGAGATGCCTGTTATGGATGGTATAGAGGCGACAAAATACATAACGGCTCAGGGGTTTACAAAGGTACTTGTCTTAACCACTTTTGATGATGATGAGCGGATACAAAAAGCACTTCAAAATGGTGCAAAAGGTTATCTTATAAAAAATCATACGCCGGATAAAATCAAACAAATGATAAAGGCACTTTATAGTGGAGGCAATATATTAGATGAGAGTATATTTGACAAAATAACTGGAGCAGGTCACCTTAATAATACGGGATTTGACGAGAAATTATTTACCCAAAGAGAAGGTGAAATCATTAAAGTCGTTGCAGAAGGTCTGTCTAATAAGGAAATTGCACACAAATTATTTATCAGTGAAGGGACAGTGAAAAACCATATAAGTTCAGTGCTGAGTAAGTCATGCCTGACACATAGAACTCAAATAGCAGTTTATTATTTGACCGGAAAAAGATAATAGTGCATTAAGGAAATTTAAATGCAGAAATGGGGACACTAATGAAAAGAAAAGCATCTGTAATAGGGTTAATTATTTTGGGACTTATCACCATGCTTATAGTTTTTACAATGGGGCAATCGAGAGAGAAAAAGACAAAGATGATTTCGGATCAAGAAATCTTTGATGTCATCGTCGTCGGTAGCGACCCAGAAGGAATTGCAGCAGCAGTATCAGCTTCTAGAAATGGTATGAAAACTCTCCTACTAGATAAAAGAGATCGTGTTGGAGGACTCATGACCGTTGGGGGGCTTAATTTTATTGATATGAATTATGGTTCTGAGGGAGAAATCCTAACAAGAGGGATTTTTGAAGAGTTTTATAAGAAGATCAATCAATTTAATTTTCGTAGAACAAAAAAGAATTCCTTTGATATTGATGAGGCAGAGGCAATATTTGAGAAAATGATCTATAAAGAGAAGTTATTAACAAAAGAGATGGGGGTAGGGCAAATATCTCTTTTAGTGGAAGAAGGAACGGTTAAAGGCATTACATATATAAAAAATGGACAAACAAAAACTGTGTTTGGCGCCAGAATGATTGATGCCACACAAGATGCGGATATAGCAGCTATGGCTGGGGTTCCTTTTTCAATGGGGATGGAAGATATAAATGTTAAACAAGAATATCAAGTGGTAACCCTCATATTTGAACTGTCTAATATTAAATGGTCCAGTTTAAAAAAGCACTTAATGGAAAACCCAACGCCAAATACAGGGGTAAATCATGTTTGTGCTTGGGGATTTTCAGAGGAAATGCAGGCATATAAAGCTCAAAATCCTAATATACGTTTTAGAGGCCCTAATATAGGAAGACAAAAAAACAATAGGGTTCTGATTAATTCTATGCATATTTTTGGTGTCAATCCTTTAGATGCGCAATCTAAGGAAAAAGCAATACAAGAGGGAACTGAAGAAATTCCTTACGTGTTAGAGTATATGCGAAAAGTCATTCCTGGTTTTGAAAATGCAAAGCTTGAGAAAGTATCTGAGGAATTATATGTCAGGGAGAGTAGGCATATTTATGGGGAATACCGAGTGGGCGTGAATGATCTTTTAGAGGGTAAAAACTTTGAGGATAAGATTGCACTAGGCTCCTATCCTATTGATATTCAAGCGACATCTATGGACAATGCAGGGTATTTACTTGGCAACCCCCCAATATACAGTATTCCTTTTAGGGCTCTTGTTCCTTTAGAGGCGGAAAGTCTCTTAGTTGTAGGACGAGGGGCAAGTTATGATTCATTGGCTCATGGCAGTATGAGAGTTATTCCAGTAGGCATGGCAACGGGGCAAGCAGCAGGCGTAGCTTCGGCCTACTCAATTAAGAACCAATTAAGTTTTAGGGAAATATCAAGAAATATTGAAGCCATTCAAGAGATTCAAGAAACACTTATTAAACAAGGAGCTTATCTTTCGGATTTTGAAATCCCAGACCATGACAGTAGCCGCTGGGCCTATGAAGGCTTAAAATTTATGCGCTCTAAGGGCCTGGCAACTGGTGGGTATGAAAACGAATATAATCTAGGGCAACAAGTTAACGGCAAGCAATTTAAAAATCTTTTAAACAATACACTAAAAAGAAGCGCAATAGAACGAAGAGAAGATTTTAGTATAGAAACTGAGGGGCTTTTAACAGCTGAAGAAGGTGCCAAAATTATTACTGAATATTTAAATATAGAGATAGAGGGAGAAATAAGTGCAATTGACACTTTGCAAAGCAACGATATTATAAATTCAGAAACAGCAACACAATTAAAAGAAGAGGGGGTCCTTACAAGGGCGGGTGTATTTATGCTCTTGTATGAAATGGTTGATAGACTTATGGAAACAACCACTTCCTGTTCACAAATGTTTGTAAATGATGTTATTATTTATGATATAGAAGAAGTAATAGTAGAAGAAGCCTTAAAAAAGATCATTACAATTGATCCAGGCCATCAGTTAAAAGGAAACTATGAAAAGGAGCCAATAGGCCCTGGGGCAAAGGAAACGAAGGCAAAAGTATCTTCAGGAACCTCAGGAGTATCCAGTGGTTTGGCAGAATATGAGTTAAATCTTATTGTATCTAAGCTGCTTGAAGAGGAACTCATTAATAGAGGCTATGAGGTGATTATGATCCGGGATACCCATGATGTTGATATCAGTAATAAAGAAAGAGCTGATATTGCCAATAATAATCATACAGATGCTTTTGTTAGAATTCATGCTAATGGCGCTGAAAATAGTAAGGCTAACGGAATAATGACTATTTGTCCAACCACCTCAAACCCCTATATGGGAGCGGTGTATGATGATAGTAAGGCTCTGGCGGAGGCTATTTTAGAGAACATGTTAGTGACAACAGGAGCAAAGAAGGATAAGCTCTGGGAAACAGACACCATGAGTGGTATTAATTGGTGCAAGGTGCCTGTTACCATTGTTGAAATGGGGTATATGACAAACCCTACAGAAGATTTATTAATGGCAACACCTCAATATCAAGCCAAAATGGTAAGTGGAATCGCTAATGGTTTAGACCAGTATTTTACAATGAAATAGTAAAAGGATGCTGGTTGATTTATACGGGCGAAGCGTATATAATTGCTATAGATGTGAGTTAGAAACAATGTGTTTTGTGGAAAATGAGGATAAAGATGGATTCAACAAGAAGTATATATCGTAGGATTACTTTAGTTATGATAGCAGTTTTATTTATTGTTATTTGCAGCACTTATATATATTTCATAATCAATATAGGTAGGGTTTATGAAGAAAAGGCTATTGAAAGTATTATTGATGTAAAAAAAGAAATGCTTAAGGACATCGTAGACAACCTAATACTTGAAATTGGGGTAACAGAAGTACAAGAAAAACAGCAATATAAAAAACGGACGGATAACGCATCAAAAATACTTCAAGAATATTATGAGGTGTCACCAGAAGAGTATATAGATTTATTTATTGATTTTTGTAACACAGATGGAAATAAAGATGTCTTATCAGTTGCAATTAAAAATACAAGATCAAATCAGGTTTTATATAAAAGCGGAGTATTTCTATCAGATGCACCTAAAAAAGCGGATTTTTCTTCTTATTTTTTAGGTCAGTATGAGGATTACCAAATACATTTTGGCGTTAGTAATGATGCTATAAATAATAGTGTCAAACAAAAAATATCAGATAGAATCCGTAATAGGCAATACCCTCAGAATACTTATATATGGGTGAATGAGATTAAGAATTATGAAGGTGGTAAAGACTATGCAATAAGAGTGGTACATTCGGAACTTCCAAATATAGAAGGAGAATTTTTATCAACAGATAGTCAAGATGCTACAGATAACTATTCCTATGCAGAAGAGCTTGAGAGCATCCCTAAAAAAGATGCAATCTTTTTTGATGATCATATTGAAAAAAGTAATAATAGCATAGTACCAGAAAAAACTACCTATGTAAAACGATATAAAAAATATGATTGGGTTATTGCCATGGGGGTTCATTTAGAGGATGTAGAATCCTACATTAATATATCCGCACAAGAGAAAGATGTTATTACAATAAAAACAATAAGAAGTACCATTGTTTTTATGCTAATTATATTTATGCTTTATTGGTTAATAATATCCCGAGCAGAGCAATGGTATTATCAAAAATATAATAAAAACCTTAAAGATGTGTTTATAGATCAACTAACACAAACCAAGAATAGGCGTTCTGCTATTCAGCATATGGAGAAGTCTTTTAAAGTATTTAAAAAGACTGGGCAATCACCTATGATTATGATGATTGATATAGACGATTTTAAGCAAATAAATGACACCTTTGGGCACCTAGAAGGCGATATTGTTCTTAAAAATGTTGCGTATGCAATTAACAATAGTATTAGGGATACAGACGCTTTGTATAGGTGGGGGGGAGAAGAATTTTTACTAATTTGTGATAGATTAAAAGAAACGGATTTTATTGCATTTTCCAATAAAATTATCTCTATAGTGGGTAGCAAAGAATATGAATTTAACGGAAAGAAGGTTAAGACTACAATCTCCATTGGTGTTGATCGATTTGACCTATTAGATAAGACTTATGAGGAAGGAATACAGCGCGCAGATATTGCTATGTACCGTGCAAAAGAGCAGGGTAAAAATAGGGTGTGTATAGGGGATATTTGCGGAGTTAATCCTTTGATATAGAGTTAAAATGTGACAACATAGTATAAAATATAACAAACAAATATAAGAGTGTTGAAAATAGCATAATTGTAAGCTATAATTAACAAATAGATTGTGAATAGATCCTAAATACATAAAGAGAGAAGGGGTTTTTGTGAAAGTGATTAAAAACAGTTCAATTAGGGTGAAATTGTTAGTTAGCTTTTTAGTAATAGTAATATTTTTAGGAGTTCTAGGCGCAGTTAGTAGTCTAAATATGGCAAGTGTTAATAAAAATTCAAAAACTATGTATGCTGTAAATCTTCAAAACATTGATGATTTGCATCAAATAAAAGGGAGTTTACTAGAGATTGCATTACTTAGCGCATCTATAAATAACACGACACCGATTGCTGTTATTGAGGAAACAGCTACTACCATTGAAGAGCTACGTATAAAATCGGAAGAAATGTTAACAAGTATTGAACCTAGATTATTAACACAAGAAGAAAAAGAAATATGGGAAAAATTCAAAGCAACCTTCGTATTATACAGTGATCAGTTAACAAAATATATAGAAATGGCTAAGACAGGCTCTACATATCAAGCAACGGGGAAACATCTCATCCGATATAGAGGAGATATGTTTCAAAACATTAACAACTTAATAGCCAACAATCAAGAGGTAGCAAAAGTACAAAATGAAAAAAATGATAAAGAATATAAAGATGTTGTTATATTTATGTTTGTCTTCATAGCAGGGGTACTAATTTTAGCCTTATTAATAGCATACTTTCTATCGGCATATATAGTAGGGGGCTTAAAAAAAGGTCTTGATTTTGCAGTATCTCTAGGAGAAGGAGACTTAACGTTGCAAGTTGAAGAACCTAAAACAAATGATGAGCTAGGAAAGCTCATTAAAGCGCTAAAAGAAGCACAAAATAAGATTAAATTTGCAATAACACAAATATCAAGTGAGTCAGAAGATGTGTCATCATCATCAGAAGAGCTTTCAGCAACCATAGAGGAAATGACTTCTACATTTGATGAAATATCTAGCCATACCCTTGGCATGGTACGAGAGATTCAAGATGTAAATGCTGCTACAGAAGAGTTAACCGCGGCTATAGAAGAAGTGGATTCAAGTGTATCGCAACTGGCTAATAGCTCTTCAGAGGGAACTGGCCAAGCAATAGCGATTAACCAGAGAGCGGAAACTATTAAAAAACAGGGCCAAGAGTCTAAAGTCTTGGCAGACAAGCTTATGGATGAAAAAAGCAGAGCAATAGCAACAGCTATAGAACAGGGGAAAGTTGTTAATGAAATTGCGGTAATTGCACAGTCTATCGCATCAATAGCAGCTCAAACTAATTTGCTTGCTTTAAATGCATCTATAGAAGCAGCCAGAGCGGGGGAACATGGCAGAGGTTTTGCAGTTGTTGCAGATGAGATAAGAAAGCTAGCAGAACAATCTGATGCCTATGTAATGAACATTCAAGGCGTCGTTGCTGATGTCAGCAAGGCATTCCAAAACCTTTCAACAAACTCTCAAGATACCCTTGATTTTATAAATGTTAATGTGAGTAAAGATTATGATTTGCTGATAGAGACAGGAATAGGATATGAAAAAGACTCCATATTTGTTAGTGAAACATTTCATGATACTGCGGCAATGGCACAGCAGTTAAATGCTGCAACAGAAGAAATATCATCTGTTATACAAAACGTAGCACACAATATGAGTAATGCATCTAGTCGCTCAGAAGAAGCTAAGAGAGGAATGAGTGAAACCTTAGCAGCACTAGAGCAAATAGCATCAGCAGCAGATAGTCAGGCAACAATCGCAGAAAGATTAAATAATCTAATACAAGTATTTAAAATCTGATGATGAAATACGCCCAGATTTAAGAAGTAATATGTTGAATAAGAATATAATTCATGGGTATACTACTTCAAAAGGAGTGATATACATGAATGGAAATGCAGAGCTTTTGAATTTTATCTATCAAAATTCCCAAATGGGGGTAGATACTGTTAATCAGTTAATTGATATTACAGAAGATGAGGAATTTAAGGTACATTTAAGATCAGAGTTAGAAGAGTACCGGGAGATTAATACGGCAGCTCAAGGATTACTTAATACCAATGGGTACGATGAGAAGGGGATTAGTGCGTTTGATAAGATTAAAACCTATTTAATGATCAATATGCAAACAATGATGGATAGTACCACATCCCATATTGCAGAAATGCTAATAATCGGAAGTAATATGGGGGTAATAGATGCCATTCGTAATATTAAGAAGTACCAAGATGCCGAGAAAGATATCGTAGCGCTTATGAAGAAACTTTTAAAGTTTGAAGAAAATAATATTAAACAACTTAAGAGTTTTGTATAAGAGATGCCAGTTAGTACCTTCTGCAGGTTCTAACTGGCATTTTTTTATACTAAAACATACCTATAATAGAGAATTTTATATACAATAAGCCAATAAAGTGTAAGGGCGACTAATTATAATTGAAAGGACCTCATTTGTAAGCTATAATAAGCTGACAAGACACACTTGTAACAAATAATGAGAGAAGTGATTAAGTATGAAGGTAATAAAAAATAGTTCGATTAGAGTAAAACTATTAGTAAGTTTTTTGACAATAGCAATATTTTTAATAGTTATAGGAGTAGTAGGAACAATTAGTATTGGAAAGATAAATAAAAATGCTAGCACTATGTATGAGGTCAACCTTAAAAACATAGATGAGTTACAGTTAATGAAAGAAAACTTGCTAGAGCTTACGTTAGTATCTACAGAAATAATTAAGGATTTATCTGCTAGTAATATTGATAGAATTAACCAAACGATACTTGAACTATATGAAACAAATACAGAGCTTAGAGGTCGTATTGAACCCCGATTATTATCTCAAATAGAGAAAGAATTATGGGTAAAGTTTGAGAGTGCTTATGGGCTATATACCACCCAACAAAAAAACTACATAGAGATGGCAAGAAGTGGTATGGTGTATCAAGCAACGATTGAGGAGCTGTCTAGACTTAATGATGAAATGTTTGGCTATATAAATAGTGTCATAGAAGAAAATCAGAATTCTGCAAGGTTACAAGATCAATCAAACGAGATGCAATATAAGTCCGTTGTTGCACTGATGATGATACTTATAATAGGAGGGGTTGTAGTAGCTTTATTAATAGCCTATCTCCTATCAGCATATATAATCAGGGCATTAAGAAAAGGACTTGATTTTGCTACTGCTCTAGGAGAAGGTGACTTGACATTTGAGATGGAAGATCCTAAAGAGAATGATGAACTGGGAGCCCTAATTAAAGCCCTGAAAGAAACACAAAGAAAGATTAAACTTACAATAACACAAATATCAGGCGAGTCAGCGGATGTATCATCATCATCAGAAGAACTTTCAGCGACTATAGAAGAGATGACTTCTACATTTGATGAAATATCAAATCACACCCTTGGCATGGTACGAGAAATTCAAGATGTAAACGCGGCTACAGAAGAGTTAACGGCAACTATAGAAGAAGTAGGTTCAAGCGTATCACAACTAGCCAACAATTCATCAGAAGGCAGTAGTGAAGCAATAACTATAAATCAAAGAGCAGAAACAATTAAGCAACAAGGACAAGCGTCTAAACGCTTAGCAGATACGCTTATAAACGAAAAAGGTGCTGCAATAACAACAGCTATAGAACAGGGAAAGGTTGTTAATGAAATTGCTATTATAGCAGAGTCTATTGCATCAATAGCAGCCCAAACTAACTTGCTTGCTTTAAATGCATCTATAGAAGCAGCCAGGGCAGGAGAACATGGAAGAGGTTTTGCAGTGGTTGCAGATGAAATTAGAAAGCTAGCAGAGCAATCTGATGCCTATGTAACGAATATTCAAGGCGTAGTGGTGGATGTCAGTAATGCATTTGAGAATCTCTCAACAAACTCACAAGATACCCTTGATTTTATTAATACAAATGTTAGTAAAGACTATGATTTGCTGATCGAGACGGGAATAGAATACGAAGAAGACTCCGTATTTATCAGTGAAACATTCCATGATACAGCAGCTATGGCACAGCAGTTAAATGCGGCAACGGAGGAAATATCATCCGTTATACAAAATGTTGCATACAATATGAACAGTGCTTCAGCCAGCTCAGAAGAAGCTAAAAGAGGAATAAGTGAGACATTAGCTGCACTAGAGCAAATAGCATCAGCAGCAGATAGCCAAGCAACAATCGCTGAAAGATTAAATACCCATATACAGGCATTTAAAATCTAAATAGGCTAAGTTGGAGACTGGGTTGCCATTTTACGCAGATATGTATATAATACATAGTAACCTAACATAATAATATGAATAGGTTACCCAAAGAATCCAAAAAAATAAGTAGGTGTAAAGATGAATGATATAATTATAATCGGTGGTGGACCAGCAGGTTTAACAGCCGCACTATATGGTGGAAGGGCAGCGCTCAAGACGCTGCTTATAGAGAAAGCTTTTCAAGGTGGACAGATGGTAACAACAACTGAAATTGATAACTACCCAGGTATGATGGGGGTAACAGGGCCAGATTTATCGAATGCTATGTTTGAACAGGCAAAGCAATTTGGTACTCAGGTAGAATTTGCCGAGGTATTAGGGATTGAAGTAGAAGATGGTATGAAAAGAGTCATCACTTCATCAGGGACACACCAATCTAAAGTGGTGATTTTATCTCTAGGGACAGTACCGCGAAAACTAGGCCTCAAAAATGAAGAAGCATTAACGGGGCGGGGGATTTCATACTGTGCCAATTGCGATGGTGGATTTTTCAAAGATAAGGTGGTCGCTATTATTGGTGGGGGAGATACGGCGGTAGAAGATGCCTTGTACCTTTCTAGAATAGCAAAAAAGGTTTATCTGATTCATAGAAGAGATTCATTAAGGGCAGTAAGTTATTTGCAAGCAAAGCTTTTTAACTCTGATGTAGAGATCATGTGGGATCATGAAGTAACAAAGCTATATTCTGAGAGTACCCTAACAGGTATAGAAATTACCAATAATAAAGAGCACACTTCTAGAGATATAGACGTTGATGGCATTTTTGTTGCAGTAGGCAGTTTGCCAACAACAGATTTAGTAAAAGATCTAGTGGAACTCAATGAAGATGGATATATTATTACAAATGAAAATTGCTTAACAAATGTTGATGGTATTTTTGCAGTAGGTGATGTGCGTGAAAAGGATCTACGACAAATCGTTACAGCAGTGGCTGATGGCGCTATTAGTGTATATCAAGCACAGACCTATTTGTTTAAAAACTAAAAATATAGGAAGAAATAGGGATTGTCCACGCACCATGGGACGGCCCTATTTTTAGTTTTTTAGTTTTAAAGTGGTTTTAAGTTTTTAAGGGAAAAATCTAGTATAGGGGAAGAATGGGTAAGTGCTCCACAAGATACAAAGTCTACACCGGTTGCGGAAATTTCTTTTAGCCGATCTAGGGTTACGTTTCCAGAGCATTCTGTAAGGGCTTTATCGCCTATTAAAAGGACAGCTTCTCTCATGGTTGCATGGTCCATATTATCTAACATAATAATATCTGCTCTTGCATCAAGAGCTTCTTTTACCATGTCTAAGGTTTCAACTTCTACCTCGATTTTTCTAACAAAAGGAGCATATTCCCTAGCCAGTTCTATGGCTTTCGTAATGCTGCCAGCTGCGCCGATATGATTATCTTTTAGCAAAATACCATCGGACAAATTATAGCGATGATTTAAGCCACCACCAACTTTGACTGCATATTTTTCAAATAATCTCATATTAGGGGTTGTTTTTCTCGTATCTAATAGTTTCGTATTAGTTCCTTCTAGGGCTTGAACCAATTTATTTGTTAGGGTTGAAATACCACTCATGCGCTGAAGATAGTTCAGGGCTGTTCGTTCTCCAGATAGAATTATACGCATATCACCCGTTATAGTCCCTATAACATCACCGTTCCTAACTTGGTCCCCATCTTTGTAGGTTGTTAAAAATCTGATAGAACCTAATAAACTAAAGACTTTTTTAAAAACTTCTAGGCCAGATATAATACCGTCTTCTCTGCAAATAAGGTTGGCTGATCCCATAGTCTTGGTTTGTAAAATAGCGTTGGTGGTAACATCTTCACTGGTAATATCTTCTTTTAAAGCGCTACGTAAGTAATTTTCTACACTAACACTCATATTTATATTATTAATCATCAACACTTATCCTTTCTGATTTTAAATGATTAGTATCATTATGCTAGGGTATGCATCATTTGTAAAGAACCCTTAGCTTTTTTAATTATATCTTTGTCTAAATTAATCTCAGGAGTTAGGGTGACTAAGGCCTTATAAACATTTTCCAATGTAATTTTCTTCATATTAGCACATAATTGTCTATCGCTTGATATGTAAAATCTCTTACCTGGATTATTTTTTATAAGTTGGTGAAAAATACCGACCTCAGTACATATGATAAACTCTGTATGGGTACTTCTGGACACATAGTCTAAAATATTGGAGGTACTTCCAATAAAGGTTGCCATTTCTAGAACATCAGGCGTACACTCAGGGTGGGCTACGATTTCAGCATTTGGGACATCCCTTAATGTTTTTGCCAAATCTTCTTTAGTGATATTAGCATGTACACAACAAAAGCCATTGTTAAAAATAAAGTTTTTATCAGGAACTTGGCTTTGAACATATTTACCTAAGTTTTTATCAGGTACAAAAAAGATGTTTTTTTGTTTAAGATTTCTTACAATAGTAACAGCATTAGCAGATGTAACACAAACATCTGAAAGGGCTTTAATTTCACTTGTTGAGTTAATGTAGCAAACAACGGCTAGATCATGATATTGTTTTCTAACTTGCTCGATTTCATGTGGCGTAATCATATGAGCCATAGGACAATCAGCCTCTTCATCTGGCATAAGGACGGTTTTGGAAGGGCTTAGTATTTTGGCACTTTCAGCCATGAATTTTACCCCGCAAAAAAGAATTGTTTGGGCTTTCGACTGTAATGCCATTTGACTCAAATAATATGAATCACCTACATAATCAGCTATATCTTGAACGGCTCCATGAACATAGTAGTGAGATAGTATAAGAACATCCTTGTCTTTCTTTAACTCTTTTATTAAATCTGGGTAATTTAAATTAATCATACCTATCCCCTTTTTCTGAATTTTTTATAGTATAACACTTCGCTGAAGATGTGTCAATGCACATGACAACACATGTGTTAAGACTGAGATGGCGTTATAGAAGTTGGGCAGGTTTATTCCTAAGGGACAGTAGAATTTATGACGCTTAAATAGGGATTCATTTAGAAAACAGATCAAAAAAACTGCTGGTAATGAAATATTCCATTACCAGCAGTTTTTTGATTGTAAGCGATTTATTTACCGTAAGCCTTCTTGATCATATCCATCCTTGAAAGAATACGGGAAAAGATATAATCAACTAAAGTTATTGCAACCATAGACTCTACAACAATAACAGCCCTTGGCACAATAATGGGGTCGTGTCTGCCTTCTATAGCAACTTCAGTGTTTTGCCCATCTTTTGTAATAGTCGATTGGCTTTGAGCGATGGATGCAGTAGGTTTAAAAGCAGTTCTAAGAACAATATCTGACCCATCACTGATGCCACCTAAAATACCACCAGCATAGTTTGTATGTTTGTTGATTTTAGCATTTTCATCATAATACCAACTATCATTGTGGGTGGATCCATTCATGGTAGCCGCTTCAAATCCACTACCAATTTCAAATCCTTTTGTTGCCCCAATAGACATAACAGCTTTGGCTAGCATTGCATCTAGTCGTTCAAAAACAGGATCTCCAACCCCTGCAGGCATTCCTTTCACAACGCACTCAACAACGCCTCCAACTGAATCTTCTCTTTCTTTTGCCCCTAAAATTAATTTAGCAGCAGCCTCGGCAGCTTCGGGATTTGGCATTGAGAACGGATTTGTTGGAATAAAAGCCTCATCAAATTTGGAATAATCTATTTCTACAGGGCCTATAGAGCGTGTATAAGTAAGGATTGATACGCCAAGCTCGGCTAGGATTAATTTAGCCACTGTTCCAGCAGCAACCCGAACGGAAGTCTCGCGTCCAGATGAGCGTCCACCCCCGCGAATATCCCTGAAGCCATACTTTTGATCATATGTAAAATCAGCATGTCCAGGGCGATAAATATTTTCAAGGTGAGAGTAATCTGTTGAGCGTTGATCCTTATTTCTTATTAAAAAAGAAATAGGTGTCCCAGTCGTAACCCCGTTTAAGACGCCAGATAATATTTCAACCTCGTCTCCTTCTTGCCTAGCAGTTGTAAACTCTGATGTACCAGGTTTACGTCTATCTAAATCCTTTTGTATATCGGCTTGGGAAAGACTAATGCCAGCAGGGCAACCATCAATGATAACGCCAAGTCCTGGTCCGTGAGACTCCCCGAAAGTCGCAATTTGAAAATTCTTGCCAAAAATAGATCCAGCCATAATAAATCCTCCTTGTATATATGAAATTATAGGCGTTTGTGAAACGCCACAACCCGTATAAATACGGGATATTTTTTTGTATAAAAAATGTAACTCCTCACTGATATATGGTAAAATTGAATTGTTAATAAACAAATCCACCATATATCCCGA
>DUUM01000335.1 GCA_012841565.1 Candidatus Epulonipiscium sp.
TATCAATCAATACATTAATACTTTGATGAACCGCCGTATACCGAACGGTACGTACGGTGGTGTGAGAGGTCGGTAATTAAACTAATTAATTACCTCCTACTCGATCAGGAATACGTGAGACGTTAGATAATATTGCGAGGAGGCTTACTAATACATATGGAAGAACTACAAAAAGAGTTATTGAATAATAGTTTTGATCCTACAATAGATTTACCAGTGAAGCTTCCAGATGCAGCAGGTGCATATCTTATATCTGCCAAAAGCATTGATGTGTTACCAACTTCCATGAAGGAACTAAAGTTTAAGACGGTTAACGGATTACCAGTAATTTATGTAGGGATTGCTGGTAGGCCTACATCCAAAGTGAAGAGTTTGAGAAAGAGAGATTATAAGACTCACTTTAATGGGACGGCTAGAAGGTCAACATTAAGGAAGAGTCTAGGGGTATTATTCAAGTTTGAAAAGGAATTTGAGAACCAGAAGAGTAATTCGAAGTATAAGTTTAGCCGGTCGCAGGAAGCCCAGCTTACAAAATGGATGCAGGAAAATCTGACCATGAATTTTGTTAGGATTAGTAATCCCATGGAGTTTGAGAAATTTATAATTATGGCATATGAGCCACCATTGAATATACAAGATAATCATAGCGAGACGAATAGAGAATTTAGACGAGAACTAAAGAGGTTGAGAGTATTAAGGTAAAAGAGAGCAACAATCATCTAACATAGTACTCCTGATATTCCAGAAGCTAAGATAAAGAGCTATCTTATCTTCTAGAACATCAGGAATACGTGAGACGTTATAGGAAATATAAACATTATGGAGGGATAGTATGGAGAAAAGAAAGTCAATAAAAATAGTTGTGATAATTATGATTGCATTTATGCTAATAACACTAGTTTGGATGGGTTTTAATTTGTTAATACCACCAGAAGCAAAGTCAATAGGAATTATAGGTGGCGTAGATGGACCAACATCTATTTTCATAACAAGTAGCTTATCGCTAAATGTTTTCACGGGTATATTTGGAGTAATTTTAATAACAGGATTGGTATATTTATTCTTCACTAAAAAACCGAAAAAATAGTAAAGTAAGTTGTGTGTACTATGTCGATGGTTGTGATAGTGGAATTATTTCCTATAACATAGTATTCCTAATATTCTACAAGCTAAGATAAAGAGCGATCTTAACTTGCAGAACATCAGGAATACGTGGGACGTTATAGTGCAGATCGTGTGTTTTGGCATCTATATGTAGGTGCGTAATCAATAGCTTAAATTTTCAATTCTCGCTTTTATATGCAATATAAAAAAAGTTGTTAAAGGAGGATAACTTATGGAGTTTTTAATGGTGTTATTTATTTTTCCATTGCTATCATTTTTATTTGGAATAATTGGGCAAATGTTAATAAAGAGAATATATATAGTTGTTGGAATAACCTTTTTAGGATGGCTAATTGCTACTTATACAATATTTAATGATAGTTTTCTAATATGGGTGCTCATTTATTCATTATTGTCTTTAATAGGGTCTACAATAGTTTATCTTGTCCAAAAGTCTAAAAACAAATAAGACATGTTAGTTAATGATTAATGTCTCTGTGGTAGATAAAGATGTAACAAAAATTATTTCTAATAGGCGTATTAAGGAGGTTAAAGTTATGAAAAAACAAAATCTAGGTTTTGCTTTTCTTTTATTAGGGTTAATTTTTGCTGTTCCAGCAGATTCTTTACTATGGTGGATTGGAGCAATATTGGGGGTTATTGGACTCTTAATAGTAGCCACTAATAGTAAAGAGTCCAATTAAAGCTCTTTGAACATATCATGGACAATATTTTAAATAGGTAGTATTACGCATCATTTATATATTGTGCAATAAAGGACGGAAGACTGGTGGGAGAGGTAATTATATGCCAACGGAGTATATCCACCCTATAACATAGTACTCCTAATATTTTGCAACCTAAGATAAGAGCTATCTAAGGTTGCAAAACATCAGGAGTACGTGGGACATTATCTAACATAAAGTCTAACGTGAGTGTAAGAAAGCATGATGTTTTTATAGCTATTTGTAGAATATAAGTATTGAGTTAGTTATTAGAAATAAATATAGATGATCAATATGGGGGAATAAGATGAATTTAGAGATGGAAACATGGGCAAGTAGTAATTTGACGAGCAATTCTCAATTGTTAATGAAGGAATCTGTAATTTGTTATAAAGTTGGTGCATATCGTTCAGCTTATCTGATGTCATATTTAGCATTTAAACAAACGATAAGGGAGCGTGTTGTTGATGCACCAGAATATCCGACTGTATATAATAACCCGATAGAATGGGATAGAAATGTGCTGAAACAGTTAAGAGATGATGATAAGTGGGAAGAAATGATAAATGATATAGTGGCAGCAAATTCGGATCAAGGGGAAAATGGTAAGCTTGCAAGTATATTTCAATATACTAATCGAGACAGAATTTTAAACAGATATAGATACTGGAAAGATATTAGAAATAGTTGTGCACACGCAAAAGATGAGCATATAAATTCTTCAACTGTAGAACAGTTTTGGAATTATATACAAGATGATATAGGTGAGTTTTATGTACTAGGGGGGAAACAATATTTAATGAATCAATTAGTTGACCGTTATAAGTACTATATATCTGATGAAGATAAGAACTTATCATGGTTATTATTAAATATTAAAACGGTATATAAAAATGAACTAAACGATTTTTTTATTTCATTTTTAGAAATAATCTTAAAAGAATATAGAGAGATAATAAGTGATATGAATATTAGTTTTTGGGGACAGATAATTGATTTTCATGATGAAGAGATTAGCAAAGCATTTATATTAAGTTTAGTTGAAAACAAGGAAGAATTTATTGTATTCTTCAAGTATCATAATAAAATTTCAACTCTAATGCATAAGTATAATTCAAGATTTATACAAGATTATATTAACCCAACACTGAGTGAAAGATCTTATTATGATGATAGTTATAAAAAGAGTTTTTGGAGTTTATTCTCAAGTGCCTTATTATTGAAACCTGAAGGCCTTGATATTGTGGCTATAACTTCAAATTATGAAAATTTTAAGTTAATTAAAGATGTAGATATAAGTATTTGTGAAAAAGGGCTATTAAAACAGCATAAGGTTTTTAAACAATTTCTTTTGAATGCGGGTAAAGACTTATTTAATAATGATTCAAATAACCATTGGGACTACTACTCATGGGCAAGTACCAAAAATGATGAGTACATAATTGAATGTTTTAAACATATTGACTGGGATATAGAACTAATAAAAAGAATTGACTCTAGCATGGAATATTTAAAAGAAAATATAAATAGTAGAAGCAATTGGGATTCGATAAACTATGGAAATATGAGAATTAATACATTTAAGTCTATTATTGGTAATGATTATGAGAGAATTAAATTAGTTTGCGAAGAAAATGATGTTAGTATAGAAGAATATACTCATATTAAGGAAATAATAACTTTAAAACAGAGTGAATTAGGAGTTCAATTAATAGAATAGAAGAGTTGCAGCTATAAGTATTCCGATTTTACATCAGATAACATAGTACTCCTAATATCCGACGACCTAAGCTAGGAGCTAGCTAAGGCCCCCGGACATCAGGAATACGTGAGACGTTATAAGACACCATACACCATAAGTAAGTACAGACATTAGGTTGATTTAAAGGGGGTTTTACAAAATGAAACAGATTATAGGTGATTTTAAGAAGAATAAGGTTTTAAAACTATATTTAATCATATTTACTGCTATCAATATAATATATCTGTATTTTGAAGTATTTAAATCCCAATATATACAAAAGCACCAGCTACTAGAAAGAACGCTAGAGGTGGATCGATTCCAACACCTTGTTCAAATTTCAAAAGTTACTTCTTTTTTAGAAGTTTGCATTATATTAATCTGCTTAGCTTATATGATAAGGGTTTTATTCAAAAAGGATATATTAAATATGAAACAATTAGTAGTAATAAATTTCGTTTTATGTATCTGCCTTGTAGTTTTAAACGGTGTGGCTTCTTTTATTTTTTCAGCACCAATTGGAAACTTAATGCAGCCACTATTTATCCCGTCTCAAATAACATTCATGGTTTTAATATGTTTAATTGGAATTGAAATATATAAAAAGATTCGCAAGAGTTTTAGAACGACAGAGTCATAAACTATTGATATAATGGGATGTTAATTGAAGGACGGGTTGGGGAGAGGGAACCGTGGTAACTTTTGGGCATAAGAGTGTATGGCATCTTATAACATTTAGGGATGTATCGGAAGTCACGCTACAAAAAAACACCCTACTAGGAAGAATAGGGCGTGATTTCTGGTACATCTTGTTGTACGAATCAACTCTTAGCTATGGGGATTGAATGGATTGCTCTACCCTTGAAATACACTGCAATTATATTTTGATTCAATCAAATGTGGATATTTCCTATTTTAAAGATGATTTTGCTATGAAATGGGTATACTTAATAAGACCAGATAAAAATGGCCTGTTTCAAATATGAAATTTCATCATGCTAACATCGCAAAGGACTTTTTTGTAAGGTATGGCTAAAGTGCATATGACCTTTTTTACAAGAAGGGCAATGATATAAGGATGTTGTTTTATCGTTAACAAGAAGGCGATATAGGGACTCAGAAATGCCAAGAAGTTTACGACACCTTTTAAGATTTTCCCTGCCACTGCGATTACACAGTAATCCATAGTGCCGAATTTTAACAAAACCAGTGGGTAAGATGTGCATTAGGAAACGGCGGATGAACTCCACTGCTGTAAGGGTCATGGTTTTTCGTTTATTGTTATCTTTGTAATCCTTATAATAAAAAGTTACCATGCCTGCTTTAAGGCTAATAATTCTGGTGTTAGAAATAGCAATGCGGTGGGTATAACGGCTGAGGTATTTTAAGACAGCTTGTGGATGATCAAAAGTAGGTTTGGTGTAAACAACCCAATCATGTTTATAAAGTGACTTGATGAGTTTAGGGAAATAATCTACTTGTGGGACACTAGTATCTGGGCAGACAAATGTTGTAAAAGGATTTTCTAACGATTTCTTTAAATGAAAGATAAACTTACCCCTAAAGACTTTCGAAAGAACTTTAACAGGCAAGAAATAATCCTTGCGAGATTTTACAAATTGAGTGCCAGTTGAATCAAGGCCGCCACCCATAACAATACAATGTAAATGGGGATGATAAGCTAGATTTTGGCCCCAGGTATGCA
>DUUM01000336.1 GCA_012841565.1 Candidatus Epulonipiscium sp.
TCCCAGCTAACAGAATCTGATTTTTCAATTCCTTTTAGCAAATCTTTATGGCTGGATAATAAAACCGAAGCTCCATATGCCCCATCCACATGGTACCAAAGGCCATATTCCTTAGCCATTTCCCCTAATTTTTCTAAAGGGTCAATAGATCCTGTATTGGTTGTACCACTGCTTCCTATTAATAAAAAGGGCTTTAGCCCTTTTGCAATATCTTTTTCAATCATCTCTTGTAAGTCTTTGGTGGACATTTCAAATTCTACTGTAGATGGGACAATCCTTACATTTTCCCTTGGCAATCCCATAAGATGAACAGCTTTTGCAAGAGAGCTGTGAGTTTGATCCGATACATAGACCATTCCTTTTACAAACTCCTCTGCTTTTAATTTGTCATCCCTTGCAACAATAAGAGCTGTTAAATTTGCCATGGAACCCCCTGATACAAACTGACCACCTAGTTTTTCCCTATCATATCCTATTAAAGCCCCCATCCAGCGAATGGTTTCAGCTTCCAAGGCTGAGGTCCCCCCGCTAATACTAAATCCCCCACCATAAGGATTATGAATAGAATTAATAAAATCTCCAAAAACAGAATAAGGGGATATATCATTGGGTATAAAATTAAAATACCTAGGGTGATTGGTCCTCATGCGATAAGGATAAACCTCATCAATCAGCTGCCTTGTTACCTCTTTAGGATTCCTTCCTTGTTTTGAAAACCCTAATGCTTCTAATTTTCTTTTAGATTCAGCCGGCAAATCCACCACAACTTTTTTCTCTCCCACATCTCTTTGCATTGCCACTAGTTCTGGTAAAAATTCCTCAAATAATTCTATTAGATGATCCCACTTATAAAGTTTTTCATAAGATGACTTTTTCATTATTTTCCTCCCTCATCAGCCCAATCAAGCAGCTATCTGTTTATATTTTATCTCCTTTTAACTATTAAATCTACTTTAAAGACAATTTTCTCTGTTATCCTACATTATTACACTAAATAACCCCCCTAAACTAGACAAGTAAATCAAGGTCATGTAAACTATATAATAATACATTATAAGGAAGCTAACAATGCATAAAGCATTAAATATAAAACATTTACATGTTTCTTATCATGAAAATGAAGTGCTCCAAGACATTACCTTTTCTGTTGATACTGGAAAATTAGTAGGTATTATAGGACCTAATGGTTCCGGTAAATCAACATTAATCAAGGCAATTCTTGGATTAATTCCTATAGATAAAGGTCATATTGAAATACTTGGTAAACCCCTTGACCAAACAAGAAAGGAAATTGCCTATAAACCGCAACATTCAACTATTGATTGGAACTTTCCTATTGTCGTTAAAGATGCGGTCTTACTTGGCACCTACCCAAAGCTTGGGCTTTTAAAAAGGCCAGGGAAAAAAGAAAAAGATTGGGCAATGGAATGTCTTGAAAAGGTGGGCATGGCCAAATATGCCAATCGGCAAATTGGTGAACTATCTGGCGGTCAGCAGCAA
>DUUM01000337.1 GCA_012841565.1 Candidatus Epulonipiscium sp.
AATTATAGTGAGGGTATTCCTGCTGGTCTTGCAAACAGTTTTTCTTTAGAGGGGAAAGCAGAAAAAGCCATAGGAACTGGTGTTCTGACGTTACCTGAGACTGTGGGAATTAAAACGGAAGAGGCGTTTAGGAATAGTAGCTTAATTGGTTTCTTAAATATTAGTGATCCCATCTGGGAGCAAGGTCTAAATTATCCTATTTTCTTTAGGACTCAGGTGGATGTGTCTGGAGTTAGTGTCTTAAATAAGTCCTATGATACAGAAGAAATTTCTTATTCTGGCACACCAATTGCACAACTAAATGCAACGCCTATAACTGTGGAAGGCTATACCTATACTTGGCAATATAAAGGAGCAGATGAAACTTATAGCAACATGGAAGGTAACATTGCCCCAGTTGATGTAGGGGATTACCGCCTAGTGGTATCTGTATCTGACTTAGATCCTAATTACGGGGGTAGGCAGGAAATTGACTTTACTATTTTATCAAAAGTAGTTTCTAGCCCCATTATTACGCTAGAAGATAGTAGCTATCCTTATACAGGAACAGCAATCGAACCTGCTATTATTGTTAAGGACGGGGAGAAAGTTATTCCGGCTGATCAGTATACAATTAGTTATCTAAACAATCAAGAGGTGGGGACTGCTAGCATTATAATTACAGCTAAAGAAGGGGTAAATTATACGGTTACTGGCAGTACCAATTTTATTATTAAAGGAACACTTGAAGGCAGTGTAGTAATTGACAATATGGCGCCATCATATGGGGATATATTGACTGTCAACGTGTCTGGGCAACAAAGTGACGTTCTATATCAGTGGAAAGCTGGGAATGAAAATATTGGGACAAATGCTAGTACTTATCAGGTAGAAGGCGAAGATATTGGTAAGCAAATTACTGTTACTGTCACGGACCCGGTTTATGAGGGAACACTCATTTCTCTTGGGACCAGTGAGGTTACGCCTAAGTTGGTTAGGGTTAGCGGAATTACGGCGGATGATAAAGCTTATGATGGTAAGCTAGATGCAAAGCTAATCTGCAATTTAGCAATAATAACTGGACTTGTTACAGGTGAAACACTAACTATTACGGCTGATGGGATATTTGAGGATGCCAACGTAGGAAATAAATCAGTTCATATTAGCAACATTATATTATTAGATGCTAGCGGAAGTGCTGCAAATTATGTCTTAGCTCAAAGTGGTAACCAAGCAATAACTACAGCTAGTATTACACCAACAGTTATTGCAGGTTCCTTTGAGGCAAATAAACTTGTCGGTTACATGGATACAAGAGAACAAATTATTTCTACAAATAATTTTGGAATTAATCTGGCAGGTGAGTTTACAGCTAATGGAATGATCGTAGACAGTGACCATGTTTTGAAAGATGTTCAGTATGGTGAAAATATAATTTTTACCCTGAACAATGGGCTTAGCTTAAATAATCAGACAGCTAGTATTCCTATTTTATTTACAGCAGAAAACGGTAACTATTCACCTAAAGAACTGACATTACTGGTTACTTTGACAGATCGGCAACTAGTAGAGATTACTGGTTTAGTTCCAGCAGGAGATTTGATTTATACAGGTAAGGCTCAAAGTGGTTATATAGGTAGAGTAGTTGTATCAGGAGCAGAAGTTCCGACTGATGCATTAATTTATACTTATACTAGTGCAGATGGAGTAAGTTACAATAGTACCACCGCCCCAAGGGATGCTGGTTCTTACAACTTAATTGTTTCTATTGCAGGGGATCATCCAAACTATACTGGAAATAGTAATACTATTAACTTTACCATTGATAAAAAATCCTTGACTGCTAAGGCTGATAACAAAAGTATGACAGAAGGGGAGAAACTTCCAAAATTCACGGTAAGTTATCCAGGTATTGTAGATGGCGATCAAGAAGAAAATATCATCAAGGAGCAGGCGGTAGCTTCTTGTGAGGCAGATGGAAAGAGCAGGGGTAGTTACACAATTATAATTAGTAACCCCGTTTTAACAGCAGAAGGGGATAAAAATTATACACTTGGTGACTCTGTTACTGGGACACTAGATGTTAAGAAGAAATCTTCAGGTGGCTCATCTAGTGGAGGCAGTACTTCTAGCGGCGGAGGTGGTTCAACAACAAAGCCTCCTGTGAAAGAGCCGGATAAGCAGGATCCAATCATAGAAGATGAAGACCCAGATACACCGCCAGATGGCATGGTACCAACGGTTTTCACAGATATTGCAACTCATTGGGCAAAAAAAGATATTGAATTTGTCACAGCAAGGGGATTATTTACCGGCACAGGAGATAAGAAGTTTTCTCCCAATATACCTATGACAAGAGGAATGTTTGTAACCGTACTTGGCAGGCTTGCAAGTGCTGATATAAGTAGTTACACAATTAGCAGCTTTGGAGATGTAAAATCAGATGCCTACTATATGGGTTATATACAATGGGCAAGTGAAAACAGCATAGTAGCAGGTGTAAGCCAAAATCAATTTACTCCTGATATGGCTATCACCCGTGAGCAAATGGCAGTGATTTTATATCGTTATTCTCAGTATAAGGGGTATGACACTAGCCAGGGGGGAATGGCAATACGGGAATTTACAGATTATGAAAGTATATCCGATTATGGACGACAAGCAATGGGATGGGCAGTAAATAATGGTTTAATACAAGGCAGTGACAGGAATCTTATGCCTAAGGAAAGTGCAACCCGTGCACAAATTGCAGCAATTTTAAAGCGCTATAGTCAACTATAAGTAAACGAATTAAATTTATTTAAAACATTTTATGTAATAAAAAATGAAAAACACCCTCTTAATTGGGGGTGTTTTTCATACAATTGAATGCTTTATAAAAGGCTAGTCTCATGTACTAGGTGTCTAGTGGGTTGAAAATCAATATAAGGGATGTAATGACATAATTAACATTAACTTGACTAAATGTAATGAAAACAGTTATATTATATAATAACAGGATATATATACTAGATGAAATAAAACGGTTACCGTATAAAAAAGAAAACTATATGTATCTTATAAGAACGGGGGAGAAGGAAAATGGGTATTTCTTTAATTTTTACCAACGATAATTGTATCGGTTGTAATAGGTGTATTTCCGTGTGTCCTATTGTAGATGCAAATATTGCAAAAGAGGTTGATGGGAAAAGTAGAATTGTAGTAAATGAAGAAAAGTGTATAAATTGTGGGAGTTGTCTTGATGCATGTATGCATGAGGCTAGGGATTATTTTGATGATACGGATTGCTTTTTTGGAGATCTTAAAAAGGGTAAAAAAATATCTTTAATTGTTGCACCAGCTATTAGAACTAATTTTCCTAATAATTATAAAAGATTGTTTGGATATTTTAAATCTTTAGGGGCTCATGCAATATACGATACTTCTTTTGGGGCAGATATTACTACCTGGGCATATCTAAAAGCAATAAAGGAAAGAGATCTTTCGGGAACAATATCTCAGCCATGTCCTGTAATAGTAAATTTTATAGAGAAATACCAACCAACCTTATTATCAAAACTAGCTCCAATACATAGTCCCATGATGTGCGCAGCTATATATATGAGGGAATATGAAAAAATAAAAGGGCCTTTTGCTTTTATTTCCCCATGTATTGCTAAAAAGGATGAGATTGAAGATCCAAATACAAAGGGGATCATTAAATATAATATAACTTTTAAGAAATTAATTGAGTATATAAAGAATAATGTGAATTTATCCCAATACCCAGAGTATGAATTTGATGGAAGGGAAGCAGAGTTAGGAGCTGTTTTTCCTAGGCACGGGGGGTTAAGGGAAAATGTAGAACATCACTTGAAAGGGCAACCGTGGATAAGGCAGATAGAGGGACAAGAAGATGTTTATAAATACTTAGATTCCTATAAAGAGAGAGTAGAGCAAGAGAAGGAACTCCCCCTTTTGGTAGACATCTTAAATTGTAGACATGGTTGTAACTTTGGGACTGGGACGGTTAAAGAAGATACGGTAGATAATGTTGATTTAGTGCTACATAAAAGTAAACAAAAAATTATAAAAGAGTCAAAAGGGTTGAAAAAGAAAAATTCTAGTTTATTTAAAGATTTTGATAAAAAATTAAATCTTGTGGATTTTGAAAGAAAGTATAGGCCAAAGCCTGTGCGTATATATGAAGTTAAAAAGAAAGAACTAGACCTAGCCTTTAGTAGGCTTATGAAAGAAAGCGGTAGTGATCAATTAATAGATTGTTCTTCCTGCGGATATAAATCCTGCTTAGATATGGCAAAAGCTATAGCCAGGGGTTTAAACCATGAAAGGAATTGTATTTATTATAATAAGAAAATGGTAGAAATAGAAAATATTAAAATAGAAGAAAAAAATAAAGAAGTAAATGATATGTTTGATGAGGCCAATAAAAGGAACCAAGAAAGACAAAGGATTAATTCAGAATTAAACACGAATGTTGAATTTATAACCGAAGCATTAGAGCAGGTAACAATGGCTAGTTCGGAAACAGCAACACTAGTATATACGATTAGCAGTGAAACCAACGATGCTGTAGACCAATTGCAAGAATTAGGGCAAATAGTAGACTTGATACAAAGCAATATTAATAAGTATATTAAAACATCAGATGTGATTGTAAAAATTTCTGAACAAACTAATTTATTAGCTCTCAACGCTTCTATAGAAGCAGCCAGGGCAGGAGAACATGGTAGGGGATTTGCGGTTGTGGCCGAAGAGGTAAGAAAATTAGCAGAGCAAACTAAATTTTCAGCAGAAACTGCCCAAGGTAACAACGTATCAACCCTCCCAAATTTACAAAGAATTATTTCTATGTCTCAATCCTTTTTAGGTAAAATGGAAGAGATTAATTCAGCGGTACAAACCATTGCTGCTAGTACCGAGGAAATTACTTCTCAATCGGAAGAAATAGCTAGCACGGCATCTTTAATTGTCCAAAAGCATACGAATTAGGGCCTTAGCTTGGTAGAGTGAATAAGATAAAACTAGCCTCACGGATATATAAAATATCTGTGAGGCTAGTTTTATCTTGTTTTCTAATTAAAGTAAGACTGTGGACACAATGGCTCCTGCTAATGCTTCTGCAATTTCTTCTCTTTTACCGTCAAACAAAATATTATCACCTGAATGATCAATAAATCCTATTTCAACTAGAATTGCTGGGGCCCTTGTACCTCTTAATACATAAAAATTGGCTCTTTTAACCCCGCGGTTTCGAAAACCTAATGCTACTAGGCAGCCTTGAATAGTTCTTGCTAAGGTATATGCTTTCGGGCCACCATTTAAATACATATAGGTTTCCGCCCCATTTGCAAGCTCAGGCTTATAAGCATTCCGATGAAAAGATATAAAATAATCGTAATTTTTCTTGTTCTCATATCGGCATCTTTCGCCTAAACTAACTGCCACATCATGGGTTCGCGTCTCATCTACAATAATGCCGCACCGCCTAACACGTTTAGCAACTTCCTGCCCTATGCTTAGAACATCTTGCGATTCTTTCCTTCCCAAATAACAAGCTCCAGGGTCCTTTCCACCATGTCCGTAGTCAAAACATAAACTAACCATTTTACCACTCCTTTTATTTAGTAACATTTTATGGATACCTTACTAAATAAATAGGGTTAGCAAGTGATTTTACCCCCTAGGGATTTTGGGGTCTGACCCCAGGCGATTCAACCAATTCAATCAATTGCGACAACTACTAA
>DUUM01000338.1 GCA_012841565.1 Candidatus Epulonipiscium sp.
ATATAAGTATTGCTTTGGGTCTCTACCACTTTCACCCTATAAAGCACTTCCTTTAAAAGATCAAAATGCTGGGTGAAGTCTTTTTTAATCTGTGGTATTGTCTCTTCTTCTGCCTTAATATAGTCAATCATAATTTTACTATTTGGGTTGTTAAATTGCTTAATTTCGTCCGCCTCTACTTTGAGGGTCGTTTGTAAATACGGGTGAGCTTTAATAACTGTTTCTAGGGCATTTATTAGCTTAAGTGCTTTAGACGTCCCCTCAATCTTAAGCATAAATGGTATATTATAGATTAGCTTGCCTGGATTTTTTTGCTCGTCGTAATAAATGCCTAATTGTGTTTGAGATAAAGGCACTCCTTCATTTTCTAATAAAGCAACTTTAGCTTCTTTAACTTCTACTAGTTGATCTTTATTATCAAACATATGTTCTACAAGGTCATTTTCAATGTCCAAAATTGTCGCACCTTGCATGATTTTATTGACTGTAGGCCCATATCCATATCTCTTGTTAATGGCTGTAACAAGTTTAATGACTGAAAGTGACGTAAAGCCTATTCTCATTAAATCCACGCTAACACCAACGTCTTGATGGCCCACAATATCACTTGCAATTTTAACAAGCTCTTCTTCTAGCTTGGTTAAGGACCTATTTATTGCTTGATCTTCTTCTATATTTGCACTTAACTTAAGCTCTGGTAATTTGCCCTTATCAACTTTTCCGTTTTGGTTTAAAGGGATGCTATCTATTTGCATGGTAGCAGCTGGAACCATATAGTGAGGAAGTTCTTCTACTATAAAATCATTTAATTTAGCCACATTAATTCGTTCTGGTCCTGTAATATAAGCGCTTATAAATTTATCCCCATTGGCTGATTCTTGGGCAACAACAGTGGCATCTTTAACCTCAGAAAACTGACGTATTCTAGCTTCAACTTCTGATAATTCAATACGGAATCCTCTTATTTTTATTTGCAAATCGCGTCTTCCAACAAATTCCAAATTACCATCTTCTAAGTATCTACAAACATCACCCGTTTTATAAATTCTTTCATATCCTAGCTTTTTAGAAAAAGGATTAGAAACAAAAACCTTCTGGGTCTGCTCGTCATTATTTAAATAACCTCTTGCCACGGAGTATCCCGCAACACATAGTTCTCCCGGTACCATAACTGGAAGCTCACGGTTATACTGGTCCACAATATAAATATCTGTATTATTAACAGAACAACCAATAGGAATATTTTTGTATTCCTTATCCATATTAAAATGGGTCACAAAAACACTGCATTCTGTTGGGCCATAAAGATTCTCAAATGGGTAATTTGGAGGCGTACAGGAAACTAGTTTTTCCCCACCTGTCACTAAAGTTTTAATATAGGGGTTGCTGGGATATTGGGTAATATATTCTCTCCCCATCTGAGTGGTTAAAAGAATATTAGTAATCTTATTGTCTCTAAAGTAGGCATCTAATTGTGGCAAGTCAAGACGCATTTCCTCTGGGACAATATACACACAGGCACCTGCCGTGAGGAAGGGGAAAAAATCTAATATAGAGGCATCAAAACCAAAGCTACCATAACCAACAGACCTGCTCTGACCTGTAATATGGTAAGTTGCTTGAAACATTTTACAAAAGCTCATAATATTCTTATGTTCTAACATACACCCTTTAGGTGTCCCTGTGGATCCTGATGTGTATAAAAGATTAAATAAGTCTTCTGGCTTAGGTCTTTCTAATGTAACCGTCTTATCAAGAGCTAAGGCGCAAATATCCTTTGTATAAATAATTTCACCCTTATAGTCAGGGACAAGTTCTTCTAGATCCTCATCTAAAATTAGTATTTCCATCTTAGAGTCTTCAATCATATACTTGAGTCGGCTTTTTGGATATTTAGCATCCAAGGGTTGATAGGCCCCACCTGCTTTTAATATACCCCAAAAAGAGATTGGGAATATATGGCTCCGGTCAACTAAAATGCCTACTTTCTTCTCTGCTCTAATACCTTTTTTCTTTAAATACGTCCCTAGGGAATCTGATAGGTCATCTAATTCTTTATAGGTGATATACTTATCTTTAAAAACAATGGCTAGGTTATTTGGATTTTTTTGGACCTGTTCTTTAAATAGGTCTACCACTGTTAAATTCTGGTCAAACTCTAAATCATTCTCATTAAATCTTTCTCTAAGGATCTGGTCTTCTTGGGAAAACAACGGAATCTCCATTAAACAAGACTGCTCCATAAAGCCCTTTAAAATCAGAATAAACATATCCATAAATCTTTTCATTGTGCTTTCAAAATATAAATCCTTACGGTAACTTAAGGACAGTTCATACCCGCTTTTCCTTTTGAAAATCCTTAAAGCTAAATTTGCCACACTATTTTCTACTTGTATATTCTCTAGCAAAATAGTGTTTCCATCTAAGTGGAAATCATTGAATATCTCACCTTGATAGGCAAAGATAACATCCGTTGTAAGTCCATAATCTTTTGCTATTGTCTCAAACGAATAGGCCTGATGTGCAACAGTTGCGTAGACATTGCTTTGTAATGCTACTAGATAATCATGAATTGTATGGGCCTCATTAATGGGCACGTATAAAGGCAAGGTATTTACCAACATGCCTATGGTATTCTTAAGTTTTGGATGAAATCGTCCATGACTGACCGTACACAATAAAGATTCTTCTTGCCCTGTGAATTTTGCCAAGGCATAAGAATAAGCTCCCAGGAAAAAAGTATTGGTCGTTATACTGTTTTGCTTTAAAAAAGCATTAACCTCACTAATTCCCAGTCCACCGCCTAAATTAATCCTTATATTTCCTTCTGGGTGGTGATTATTATTTTTATTTTCTTCTTTATCAAAAATAATGTTAGAATCCACCTCTACCCCAGCTAAGATGTCATCAAAATATTTTTTACTGCTTTGGTAGTCAGAAGTTTCAATATACCTTTCCCCAAAATTGGCTAGTACAGACAAGTCTGCCTCTTGTTCTAGAATAGATTTCCCCTCATAGTAGTTGGCAATTTGTTTTAAGAAAATTCCCGTAGATGTTCCGTCAAAAATAATATGATGCATATCCATTAGGAAATAAAAGCCATCTTCTACCTGGTAAATAGCAAATCTAAATAATGGACCTTCTTCTAAATCGAAGGGCCTAGGAAATTCTAATTTTATCTTTTCTATTTCATCTTGTGAACTCTCATACACTTGAACTTCTACTTTTAACGCTGGTTTATAATGCATAACTGGCATTTCTTCATCATAAAAAACAACAGACTTTAAGACCGGAAAGCTCTGTGTTGCTTTTTTAATGGCGTCGTTTAGGCGGCCTTTGTCTATCCCCAAATCTTCTTGTATAAAGAAGGATATGGGAAGATTATACATAAGAGCCTCTGGTCTTTGTACACACTCTAGAAACACACCTAGCTGGCCATCCGTCATCTTGTGGAATGAATTCCCTAGATGAAAATCTTTCAGTAGACCATTTTCCTGTAGGGCTTGTTCAAATAAGTCTATAGACATCGTATTACCCCTCTTCATATTATGCACCTCTCACTTTTAATTTTGCTTTATCCACTTTTCCATTCTGATTTAAAGGTATGGTTTGAATTTGTACCATTGTCTTTGGAAGCATATGAGATGGAAGGCCCTCCCTTATAAAATCATTTAACTGGACTATGTTAATTTCTTCTTGCCCTGTAATATAAGCTGCTATATATTTTTCTCCATCTACCGCTTCCTCAGCAATTACTGCAGCATCTTTCACCTTAGAAAATTGGCGTATTCTAAGTTCGATTTCTCCTAATTCAACGCGCAAACTATTGATACTAACCTGAGAATCTTTTCTGCCTAAAAACTCAATATTACCATCCTCTAGGCACCGACAAATATCACCTGTTTTATACATCCGCTCATAACCATCTTGCTTAGAAAATGGATTAGGGATAAAAACTTTCTTGCTTTGGTCGGCTTGATTTAAATAGCCTCTTGATACAGAATATCCAGCCACACATAGCTCCCCTGGCACCATAATAGGAAGTTCACGGTTATATTGATCGACAATATATACATCCATATTATTAATGACCTTACCTATTGGGATGTTCTTATATTCTTTATTCATCCTAAATCGTGTCACAAGAACACTGCATTCCGTTGGTCCATAGCAATTTTCAAAAGGATAATTGGGTGGTTTACAAGAAAGAAGCTTTTCCCCACCTGTCATCAACATCTTGATAAACGGATTATCCGGATACTCCGTAATATATTGTCTGGCCATATGAGTCATTAGAACTATATTCGTAATCTTATGTAACCTAAAATAGGCATCCAATTTAGGCAAATTATAACGGATTTCATCTGGCATAATATAAACTGAAGCACCTGATGTTAAAAACGGAAGAAAGTCTAAGGTTGACGCATCAATGGCAAAATTTTCATAGGCTACAGATCTGTTTTTATGAGTAATATTATATGTATCTTGAATCACCTTACAAAAACTCGCAATGTTTTTATGTTCTAACATGCAGCCTTTAGGCACTCCCGTAGAACCTGACGTATAGAGAATATAGAACAAATCCTCTGGTTTCGGTCTTTCTAGTTCTATATTTGAGTCTTGTGGCAGGCAATAGATGTCCTTTGTATAAATAATCTTTCCTTTAAAATCAGGAACAAGAACTTGAAGGTCCTCATCTATAATTAATATTCCTGTTTCAGAGTCTTCTAACATATACTTAAGTCTTTTTTCGGGATGTTTAGGATCTAATGGCTGATAAACCCCACCTGCCTTCAATATCCCAAGAAAAGAGACTGGATAAATATCACTTCTATTAACTAAAATACCCACCACTTTATCTGCTTTTACACCTAACTTCTTTAGGTAGATAGCAAGCGTTTCTGATAAGATATCGAGTTCTTTGTAGGTCATATGCTTTTGCTCAAACACTATGGCTGTATTATGAGGATTTTGCCCTACTTGCTCTCTAAACATATCAATAACGGTCAAACTTCGGTCAAATGCTAACTCATTATGGTTGAATCCTTGGCGAATAAGTCGATCTTGCTCTGATACTAAGGGGATTTCCATTAAATATGACTGGGTCAAAAAGCCTTCCATTATCCTATTAAACATGTCCATAAATCTCTCTCTCGTATGGTCATCTTGGTAATCAAACAAGTACTTTGTCCCAATATCCTTTTGTATTTTTAATAGGTAATCACAAACCTTACACGCTTCATTTATTGTAATCGTCACAGCAACAATTTGCCCCTGCTTACCCCTAGTATTTATTACGACCTCTTCCTGCCCTGTAAATTTCCCAAAAGCATAGGCATAGGCGCCTATAAAGAAAGTATTTTCAGTTAGATTATATTTTTTTAAGAATATCTCTCTATTTTGTTCCATAAGCCCCTCCCATTTGTTGCTCTTGTTATTTACCATCTAATTGTTATCGTATTTTTCTCGTTAAAGTTACAAGGAAGTATTTTATATTTTTTCATATTAATTCCTTCCTCTTACTAATCTTTAGGATGTTTTTATTGTTTACATGATTATATTCAACACGATCCATGATCTTCTTAACCATAAATATACCTAAACCACCAACATCTCTTTCCTCTGCACCTAGTGTTATGTCTGGGTCCATTGCTAAAAGGGGATTATAGGGTTTTCCATTATCTTCAAATTCAATAATGATATCCTCCGATACACATATTCTAATCACTGCGCCTCCTATTTCTGGATTGTAGGCATAATGAGCAATGTTTACAAATATCTCTTCAACTGCAATGTTAATTTGAGTCATAACTTTCATACTGCACTCACTTATTTGTAAGGACTCGTTGACAAACTCTAATACCTCATCTAATTTTTCAATACTAGCTTCAATGATTAATTCTTTCATCGTGTTTCCCTCCTCATTAATTTATGTGGTCTTTCTAATCGCTACAATTGCAATATCATCGAATTGTGGAGCCTCCCCTACAAACAAATCAACATCGGCTTTAATATATGAAATAACATCATGAATTTCCATGTTTTGCAAGCCTTTGCTTGACGCTAATAAGCGATTATCTCCGTATAATTGATTGTCTAGATTAGTTGCTTCTGTTACGCCATCTGTGTATAGAAGAAGCATCTCTCCCTCTTCAATTTTC
>DUUM01000339.1 GCA_012841565.1 Candidatus Epulonipiscium sp.
AAAAGGTTTAATAAAGTGAAAGCTGAGCTAGACAGGATAACAGAACAGATTAAGGATAAAAATATAAGGTATATAAATTTAGATAACTTTTTAGATAAGGTGAAAAAGCAAGAAGGATTAATTTCAGAATTTGACCCTCTGTTATGGAATGGTAGTGGTTGATCATGCCACAGTCTTGAATGAAGGAGAGCCAAATTGGTTTAATCCTATACGGGGTTTGACATAGGATAGCCGCCTACCTGAAAGAAGTTCTATAAAGAGCATCCCGCTTTTATAAGAAAATGTAATGCCGTGTGTTTGTGTTGTTGTTCTTTCTCTAACAGCCTTTAGTGCAGCCTTGTCAATATCCCACCTAAAGTTTACTATTTCAGAATTTGCCTGTCTCCAAGACATAACTAAAGGTCTAAGCTCACCTTCGCTTAGTCCCATCTCAAGGGCACCCATTGCCTTTAGTGCACCAACAGAGCCGCCATATCCACAGGCTAAATCCGCAACCTTACCTTTCTGACGTAGAGGTCCTTTTTTGTCTATTTTTTCAATAGGTACTTTAAACATCTGGCTTGCAGTAGCAGTATATAAATCTTCCCTATTATTATACGCATCAACGACCCATTTTTCACCGGACAAATAAGCTAGAACAACCCTTTCTATAGATGAAAAATCTGCAACTATGAATGTACAATTTTTTTTAGGAATAAAAGAAGTGCGAATAAGTTCTGATAGGACCTCAGGTACAGAATCATAAAGTATTTTCAATGCAGCTAGGTTGTTTGTGCGGACTAATTCACTGGTTCCTGAAAGATTAGGCATATTGTTTTTAGGAAGATTTTGAGGCTGTAAAATCCGTCCTGCAAATCTACCAGTACGGTTTGCCCCGTAAAACTGGAACATCCCCCTAGCACGGCCATCAGAGCATACTGCATTTCCCATTGTTTGATATTTTCTAACGGATGACTTGGATACCTGTTGCCTAAGAATTAGTACCTTAGTTACATGGTCAGATGATATTTTAAGAAGCTCAGATACAACCTTCTTTCCCAGACTTTCAGTCTTAAGCCCCTTATCAGATAGCCATCCTTTTAATTGCTGCACAGAATTTGGGTTATCAAGGCCAGTTAGGGATTTCATTTCATTCATTAATTTAGTGCGGGAGTGTTCAGCGATATCAATAGCATGCTTAATAAATTCTAAATCTAGAGCGACACCTCTATCATTGATTCCCTGATCTAGATAATACTCATCCCAGATACTTTCTGGCACAGGAAATTTTGAAAGTTTGATTTGAATTTCCATTTCAGTTTCCACGTCTCGTTTGTTATACTCTTTAAATGTGGACCATTTATCTAGGTCATGTGCTGGAAGGTTTCTAGTTCTTTTTCCATTGTCTTTAGTAGGTTTACAAGGCATACAAAAATAACGAATTAAGCTCTTTCCATCTTTAAGCTTTTGTTTTTCTAGCCCTAATACTGTACCTACACCTTCAAGGGAGAGCGGAAGGCCCATATGTAACTGGTATAAGAAAAGTTCTCCATTTTTGTTTGCCAAAATCTCTCCCTTTTATTATACCAGTTACAATTATTCGATAAGTATAATCAAAACATGTTCTTTGTAATGTATGCATCAGGTATTAACGTCAAAGCATTTGACCCCAATGATCCAGCCTTATTTATCCCAGTTTTTATTGTGGGATAAATATTTAGATGAAGAATAAAAATAAAATTTAAGAAATCACTACGGAAATAGGCAAGTACTGTTCTTTAGATAATAAGGGCGGTACTTGCCTATTATTTTTGGAGGTGGTTTTATGTTTTATGTAAAAGAAAAAGTGGGTGTAGCAGTAGATGTAACCGTAGAGCTTCACGAGGACGATGTATTTTGCACCTGTCCAGAATGTGGCTGCGAAGTAGAAATTGACTTAGCAGAACTATTTAGTGATGGAGAAGGAGACCTTTATGGTACATCAGTATATTGTGCAAGGTGTAGCAAATCAAAGCTTGAGGATTTGAAGAAACGAGGTGTGTCATATGAGTAATCTATTAATATTCAATAATACCGAGATTGGCACAGTTAGGACAACCAAGGAAAATGGAAAGGTTATCGTTTGCGGAACAGATGTTGCATCATCACTTGGCTACACAAATCCACAAAAGGCAGTTAAGGATTATTGCAAAAAAGATGGGGTAACGTTTCGTTC
>DUUM01000340.1 GCA_012841565.1 Candidatus Epulonipiscium sp.
CATCTGCAACAAATGGACGCAGAGCAATTCAAAGTATGTTAAGTTATAAGTAAGAAGTAATGGATCTAGAAATATCCACTGCTTTAATTTGTGTTGGAATTTTAATGTTACTAGACTAATTATAAAATATAAGTTTAAAACAGTGAGAAAATATAGCTTTGAATTCAGGATGAAATTTGTGTGAAAAATAAAAATGAGATTTTGCCAACTATTACTTGACAGTAACCTTTTCACGACTTTTTTTGCTTTCTTCCGATAACTTTGTTATAATTAACCTAGCCTTGAGCTTTGCTAGGCCAATGTAGATATCCAAAAACTCGACGCTTTGACCTTCTAATAGGGGCTGTGTTAGTTCTTGGATATCTATTTTTATATATTCTGTTCTTTTATCTATAGTGCCATCTTTCTTGAATTCTGGATTAGGATTCTTTACATATGCTGTAGTCGTTCGCTTGATTTTAGAGATATAAAAAGCCCCCTCGGATTCAATCTTTTTAAAGTGACTTACTTTGTAATACCCCAAATCTTTTAGGTGTAATTCTCCTTTTTCTATCATTGCTTCATTATGCTGATAAATAAGAGCTTCAAATAGTTCTTTAAGAAAAGCAACGGCATTTACATTAAAACGTTGATCTAATGCTTGAGGGGATATATCGATTCCGTCAGTTATAAACAGCCTACTGTGTAGCCTATTTAAACTCGACTCACATAAGTCTTTTCCGTACAGCACGCACAGTCTTACAAACATGTCAGGCGTGAGTTTCCCTTGGCGAATTTTGAACCGCGTTTTTAGTGCAAGTGATTCGGTTAGCGAATTTGAGAAGGTTCCATGTAATAATTTAACTAAATATCGTATTTTTTTACTCATAATAGTACTCCTCTCTTAAATGTTTGGTTACATTGAGGGATATACTATCTATTATACTATATTTTATATGCTTGAAAAATCATGGAAATCCTTAGCTTGATGGCTATGGGGCAATACCCCACCGCTCTAAAACTGATTCTTGGAATTACTTTTAAATATTACAAATCCCCCTGACACATAATATCTACAGAAATTATTGCGCCTTGAACTTTGTGATTTGTACGGTTCTTTAAACTGTAATCCCAAGGTTTTTGATTCAATGCATCAATGCTAGGTACCTTTGGAACAGAAATAAGAAGATCTTCACTTAAGTACCCTGCTAACTTTTCAATGAGGGATTTTTCATTTCCTTTAGCGGATTATAGAAATCTAAATCAAAGGCATAGGGCCAAAATCCTCTTTTACAACAACTTTAAAATTGTCTTAAATAGTGCGTGTTGGGATGAGCTGGAAGAAATCGAACATACTCTTCTGAACCTTGAAAAACGGGCCCTGGAGGCTCTTATATCTCTTGTACTCTTATTTGATATGTTCTAGCACTATCTTTTCGTTCTATGCATGAGGTAGCCTCCATCTCTGAATCTTCCACTTGATCCGTTTTTTCAACTGTCACTCCCTCCTGCAACAGCTCTTTTATAGCTATTTCCATGCATTTTATCTTATTGTTTCGAAATCTATTGAGAGGGGCTTTTATCAAACCTATATATAGCACGAAGCCAAGCCCTAATAATACAAATATCAAGCACGTAAGTGTTGTTAAATCCGAACCCTCAATTGCACTTATTGTTAATGCTCCTACCGAAATCACCATAGTCATGCCACCCATCATAACATTTGTAAAACTTGATTCAAGTTCTTTCTTATCTTCTAGAATATATAACATCCGCTGCAACTCTACTTTATTCATTTTTTCTTTCAATTGTAAAGTTCTTTTTATTTCACTTATTACATCATCATGTATTTCTTTAAAATTGTATCCCCACATACCCTTCATGCTTAGTAATTCTGTTGTTTTCCGTTCATAGTTCATGTTATCCTCCTTATTTTACCATATGCCTTGAATCTTTTTCTCTTACAACCCTTAATATCTTTTGTTTCTTCTAATAAAACAATCTATTTATTAGGATGCTCTTATTAGAAACTGTTCCCCTATTATTTTTTCCAGACTAAAATCTTCTGATTTAAATTCCTTGTGGTTCCTTATCTACTTCCATGTCTCTAATCCATCCACTTACTGCTTTTAGAAGGGTATAGAGCGTTGTTTTATGCCAAAAGAGTCTGACCCTAAACCATTCTAATAACTCAGTGTAGTTTAATGCTAAGCAAGGCTCTTGGCTGCGCAAACCATCCATGTGGACAACTTCCTCTCAGTAGTGGTGAAGCAAAAGTCAATTTCTTTTTCCTATCACTACCTTTTCATTAGCAAATGCTATCCTTATAAAATCTCCCCTTAATCTTCCCCTTCAACCCCTCCTTCCCAAAGCAATCCAACGCACTAATCCCCCCAATATATTCAAATACCCCGTCGTCTTCCTAATCTCCTCCCTACTAACCCTTCTGCCTGTCTCTATCTCAAGCTCCACAAACGCTTCCACCATAACCTGAACAATCCCATTATTATTGGCATAATTACTCGATAATAAGTCCACAGCCTTAGTCGAATAATCCACCTCAAAAAACTTCAGCAGTCGGAATGGATCTTCAGCCTCTTTATCATATAGCTGCCTTCCTACCCACCAATACTTCGAAAGGGTATTATTAAGCAAAGACCTCCTATGTGAACTCGTCACACCGACAAAATATCTTCCCATAACATTATTCTCCACTTGCCCTTTCTCCCTCACATTCCAACGCTCTCTCATAAACCCCCAAAAGTTCAAATGGGTCAGCCCGGTCCAAAACCGGTTATCCGATGCTTGCTCATTAGTCAAAAACTTCAGGTTACCATAGACCATCTTCACATTCTCCACATCTGCCTTAGCCGTTTCTTTTTTATTAACTTTCAACTCAAAATCTGCTACCTCTGTGTGAAAGTCTTTAATATGTTCTTCCTCCAGAAATTCATAAATCCACTTATTGCTAGCCCCCTGATAATGCTTAATATTAGCCGGGATATTATCTTCTAATAACCCTAGTCCTGCTTCTGTCAGTACCTTTAGCTTCATTCTATCTCCTCCCCTATATCCGATAATCCATCTAGTGACCGATCAAGTGGCATTCCTAATAGGTTTTGCGCTAGCTCAAAAGAACTAGACCTATCGATGGACTCTGGGGTTAAGGATAAGTTACTGCCTTCCAAAACAATATTAATGGATTTTAGCCACCTAGCATCTTTATTGGTTTCATAGAATTCTTCTGATAGCCTAATATTTTCAAAGGCCCATATTAGTGCTGGCAATACGATCATGGTATTTAAAATAGATTCGTAGGCTGGCCTTTTTACAAGCATGGCGTACTTGTTATAGTCGGCCTTAGGCAAGGATATCTGGATCTTTCCGCTTCCGTTAATGTCGACTCGCATGCCATCTTCTTGGTCTGCATCCCTACGCACCACGGTAAAGTCAAATTTTCCCCTTCAAAATCTGGATGAAAGTCTTCGCTTTGGAAATCCTTAATATCCTCCTTAGCAACGACCAGGCACTCGATATAAACCTTATCTAGTAGATTATTATTATCTATTCTAAATTTTATATGGTCATCCGTGGTTGTTTTGATTTCTCTATAGTAGGTCTTTGGACACTCAATCCGGTAGACAAATTCTATTTTCCCCTCTTCTAGCCGCCCCCTAAACACTGGGTTATCAATCCTATTGTGGCACTTCACACGGTCTACTAGATGAATCTCGCTTATATAGATTTCCCACCAGCCCCTGATCCCCCGTCACTATCATTGGGGTCTCCATCTGGGTCTCCTCATGTGTATCCCCCGTCTTCTTGGAACTGGCCATCATCTATTTCTTCTTTAACCTGTTCTCTTGGCCGCTCTTTAGTAGCCACGATTTCCTTAATATCTAAGATGGAATGCTGCTTCTTTTCTTCTCTTTCAGTTGCTTTGGAATCAAAGACATCTTCCATATCAGGCAAGTACTCCCCAAGCCCCTCAACATCCATTTCAGCTGAGGCATACTCTTGGCCTTTTAGCTTTGCATCCATAGAGTTTTGGCAGGTTTCTCTGGCTAGGGAGGAGTACATATCTTCCCTGAAGGTTTCGATGCCTGAGTCACTGATGCCCGTTTGCTATCGTCTTGGTTCACTGGAAACGACCATGTGTTGTTCATAATATTCCCCCTGTTTTTTATATTACTACTATCGTACTATATTAGCAGTTAATTTGCATGGGTATTTGATAATATTTTGTCAAATTCGGAGGGATAAAGGCTGATGAGAAATGGTGCAGTAATCTGTGGACGTAAAAATAGGTTGCCTAAGAGTTTGGTTATATCTCCTAGCAACCTATTGTATAATCTCATCCCCTGTATAAATCAAGTTTCAAAAGTCTAAAAACCATAGTTCCTATTCTATCATGATCATTTAGTGCTTATCATATTATATAAGCTAGAATAATCCCTTGCACCATGCATTACCCTGTAGATATATATGACCCCATTTATTTCTTTATAAAATGCAATATATGGCCGTATCATTAACATTCTAAATCCACTTTCACGCATTTTTTCATCTGGAACGTATGGCCCTAAGTTAGGGAACTCCTCTAATTTTTTAACCTTCAAAATAATCTCATCATGTATCTTAAACGCAGCATCAATACTATCTTGAGCAATGTATAATATAATTTCTTCTAAATCATTAAGGGCTTGTTTTAAGAATTCCACCTTATGATTTTTCATCAATTAACCCCTTTAATCGTTTGCTAACTTCATCGATAGAGTATGTTTCACACCCTGCTAATCTTTGAGCTTCGGCTTCGAGGAGTTTTTCTCTTAAATCGAGCATTTCTTCTCTAATTTTATAAGCCTCTATACTCATTACTACTAGATCTCCATATCCGTTTTTTGTCAAAAAAATCGGTTCCATTTTTTCTTTACAAATAGACGATATTTCATTATATTCATTTCTCAGTGCCGTAGATGGTTTAATTAACATAGTATCATCTCCTATCGTTATTATTCCTTTATTATACTCAAATTATATCACCTTTATTCCTAGCTATCAAGTCTAATCTTTATTATTTCATTAAAGATGGCATGACCTGGGCTGCTTTCAATCATTTCGCTATTGTCCCATACTTGATGCTTTGCAAAATCTATGTCAGAACCATATTCCCGCTCCCCACGCCCTCATACATCCCCTCCTGCTTCATCACCCTAAGCCTCTCCTTCAAATACTCCCCTAGCCCCTTGTCAACACAATATACATAACATCCCTTTTGCCCCCGACTCATCAACGTCCTATACGTATTCTTTATAATGCCATCCGCTAGCGCCAGTGCATCTTCCGGATTCTCTTTAAATCTCTTCTTTATCCCAAACAAAGACCTATCCGTCACTGCTCTTTTTGTAAAGTCCGTAATAATCTCACCATTCACATACCGCAAGTCCTCGCCTATGATAACCCCCGCATACTCAAATTCTAATCCCTGAGAAGTATGTATGCAGCCAATTTCATTGACAGACTCTGGATCAATGGCCCATGTGCTAGTATTATCTAGATTCCAGCTCATTTTAAAATCATCTATTTCAATATCCCCATGGCTGGTATCATTTCTTTTTTTAGAATCCCAGCCCCAACAATACCCTGCTAACATTCTTGCTTTATTGTTATGATTTCTATCACGAATTGTCTCATAAATTGCTTGGGGTGAGTCCATGATTTGAAAGTCATATTTATCATCAAACCCATCAAAATTAGCTGTTTCTCTTATTTCCAAAACATGATCTAGCCAGGCGATATACCCATCGGATCCGCTGCATCTAAACTGAGATAAGAGTTCCATTTTTTCATATTCCCCATTATAAGCCTTGGAAAACTTAATGATATCTGCCACGTTTCCGTAATCATCTATATGCACCTGCTGGTGCTCATCAATAAAGAAAATACTAAATTTAGAGGAATGAATGATTTCTTTTATTTGGTTCTCTCCCAAATTTTTAAACATGCCTGATTTCCTATTTAGCCGATGGGCCGAATTCTTGGTTATATATTGGCATACCATATCCCTTCCCGTGAGTTTCACCAGTAAGTTAATGGCTACAACGGACTTTCCTGTCCCTGGACCACCCTCAATAATCAAAACCCGTTTTTTATGATCTTTATAGGATTTCATGGCCATGTCTAGGGCGGTTTCATATACCACCTTTTGTTCATCTAGCATGAGGAATTCTTCGTTTCCTTCTAGCATGGAAGATAAAGCGTCTTGAAGGGATTTAGAAGGCTTTATTTTTCCGTTCTCCAGGCGGTAGATACCTTCTCTATGATCCCCGTACTTAACATGCTTCTTGATGAATTCTGTTAGTTTATTTCTTTCGCCTTTGATAAAGACTGGCGCTTGTTTTATGTAATAGGAATACGTTTCGTCCATTAAGGCCGCCCTATTTTCCTCTTTATAATTATGTAAAAACGAGCACGGGGCTAGTTGTGTATCATTTGAGTATATTTCTTCATTGTAGTCACCTATGTAACTGGCATAAGTCCACGCTTGGTAAGATGGATGGGTAGTTTCCCGAATGCCGCCGCCTAAGTATGTTTTGATAATGCCGTCTTTATTTTCTACTACGGTGGCTGTTTCCCATTGTTTTAACTCTACAATAACCAGATTAGATTTCCCCGCATCATCTTTGCCTGAGATGATAAAGTCGACTCTTTTTGACGTGTTGGGAATGTTGAATTCTATGGCAACGCCTGCATCATTTGGAATGTCTGGGCTATCTAATGTCATGTACATATGGAGCAGTGAATTCTCCCAGGACCTTAGCTCACTTTGGTTTACCTTACCTATTTTACTCTCTAGGGATTGTGATAAATCTATGTTGTTTAGCTCGGCAAATCTTAGGAGGCCAAAAAGTATGTCGGCTAGCTCATCTTCTACCGCTTCTTTTTTGTTTACGAAGATTTTTTCTATGTCTGCCTCATCTTTATATCTGAAGATACTTAGGAGCTCTGCGGCTTCTGTTGTGATCATGATGGCTAGGTCTTTGGGGTTGTGGTATTGGCCCCAGTCTCGGTCCTCGCAAAATGTGCTTACAACCCTTTGTAGACTGGATAGTGAAGTAGTTTTGTCGTTCATGTATGGTTGCCTTCTTTCTATGTTCTTTCGAAGTTAGACATTATTATAAATATACTCTACTTTTGGCGAAATTACATGGATATTTGGCAATATTGTATTAACTTGTAGAAAGAAAATATCCATTTATTATATTAACTTCTATTAGACATAAGCTATTAGTAATGTCATAATAAAATAGACATTAACCGACAATTTTAAACTACAAACTATATTATGGAGAAAGAGGTTTTTTAGTGGATAATTTAATAACAGATTTAAGAACACTCAGTAAAGCATTGAGAGACAACCGCGCCAGTGCAGCCTATCTTGACAAAGTATATGGTGACCCAATTAAGCCAGGTGTATTGACTAAAATATTTAGGCTTTTGGGATGTGGATTAGGACTGGTAATCGTGATAAGCCTCTTAAAGATTAGAGTTGTGGATATTATTTTATCCCAATTCGGTATTATCGGTATGCTCCTTCGATTAGCCCTAATAGGAGTCTGTGTTTGGAAAGCTTATGATTTTTGCACTTTTGCAATTAATAAGTTCAATACACAAAAAATCAATAAAAAAGAAAGAAAATTTGAAAATGAAGTAGCCAAGCAGAGAAAGATTTATGAGAGCTCCAAAAAACTCATTTTAAATAACCCTCTTCTATCAGGCGAATTTTTAAATAGTAAAGCAGCCGATACAATAACTGGTTATTTAGTAAACGGCATCACCGATAATTTACAAGATGCTAAAAAAATGTATAGGCAAGAGTATAGGCAGGAATTAGTTGATGATAGGCACGCACGTAACTTACAAGAAAACACCAAAGTACTGCAAGATATACAAATTGAAAGAAGAGAAGACCACGAAGAATTGATGGATTATATTAAGGAACCACTAACAGGCCACAATCGCTTTAATTGGGGCTTTAAGAAAAAGTAATCTGTTACTATTTAGGAATTAAAAGATGAAAATAGGAGGAATGTATAGGTGAATTGTTCAGAATGTAATAGCCCGTTAAATCCGGATGTATCCTTTTGTACGGTATGTGGTCATGATAATCAGAAAATAGACGTTGAAAACACTTATAATCATAGAGGTGTTTCATCTCATAAAATTAAGTTTAAAGCTATAGGATTAGCCTTTTTTTCAATATTAATTGTAGGCTTTCTGCTTGTACCAATAAGAACCTTTATTTTTGAGGCGCCTCATAGAGCTGTAAGTAATCTTTACAAAGCCGTTGAGGAAGGTAATTTGGATAAATTCATTGAACTTAATTCAAAGACCGATTCGGTATTTATTCAAGCAAGTAAAGAAGATTTAAATGAACTTATCATTCAAATGGACGAGTATTACACTGATGAGTATGGTGAAGGTTGGAGCGAAAACTTATTCTATGGTACTCAAGATAAATCATCAAATTCAGCAAATATTGCCGTGAAAATTGAGAAAAAAGATAATAGTGGTGTAGAGCCTGATGTTAATGCTTTTCCAGCTCGAAACATCCAAATAATTGGTGAGCTCAAAGTTACTAAAGAAAAGGGAAAATGGTTAATTATGCTAAGTCATTTATAATCCATAGCTTCCGAAAAAGCAATTTCACAATAATGGAATATGGTATACATAACAGTAGCCTCTAAACCCGTATGGAAGGAACGCCGACAGATAGACTTTTCGGACGTAAAAATTGCAAGATCTTCAATAACAATCGGTCCGTTAAAGACACCACCGGTGGCATTCCATTGATATGACTCCTCCGGTTCAAGTTTAACATTATATAGTTCTTTATCAAAACCAATGATAGCCTTAAAGCTTTTCACCTCAATCATCGAGTTGCTTAATTCTAACATGATTTTTTGTGATTCAACCATTCTGTTTTGTGGATTACCTTGGGTAATAACACTTTCAACATCAGAATTATTCACGTTGGTGAATATAGTATAGATAAACATCAAACTTGAAACTAATAAAATCTGAATAATATACTGATTTTTTACATTAACTAAAGTTGGCCCCCATATTCCTATAGTAATTAATAATAAATTTATGGGGACATGGCGATAACTCTTATTCCAATATTTCTTCATGAGCACTCATTCCTTATCACTTGATAGCGTTTCCTAACTTCTACCACTTATTTGATTATAATCTATAGGATATTAAAATGAAAGTAGTTATGGTAATTAGATACAAAATTACTAATATCCCTCAAAAAATCATGTCGTTGTCTTCCCATACTTGATGCTTTATAAAATCTATTTTAGAACCAAATAACTATCTTTGAGCGAAAAAACTGCTTCTTTTTGCTGACCACTGACTACTAAAAGTTTAGTATCCCGCGTAATTGGCTCCATTTTTTTTTGCAAAGAGACGATATTTCATTATATTTATTTCTTAATACCGTAGATGGTTTAATTAGCACACTATCAGCTCCTATAATTATACTTTTATTGTATACAAGTTATAGCATTACTATTTTAAATTACCAAGACCACTATAAAAATTTACAGTATTTCCGCTATCATTCCATACCTTTTCGATTTTAAAGCAGTGACATTGACCCAGAACACATTATAGTAATATTGCGTTTAAGTATTTTACATAGTAATATAAAATAAGACAATAAAAGATAATACTAGGAGGAATACAAACATGACAAACAAAAAAACGATTTTAGCCGGAATATTACTATTCGCTTTAATATTGGTGATTGGTTACTTTCTAAAGCCAAATGCAGATGATTATAAGGACAATGGCAGTACAAGTCAAGGAACAATCCAAAGACCTATAGTTGATGAAACTGCAGGGGGCTATGAAGCCTTAAAGAATATCATGAGCTAGGTTAATGCTCTCAGCAAAAAAGACAGATAGGAATTCAAAACATGACAAAAATCACCCCAAATGGTACAACTAAATTAAAAACAATATTTCCTTGGCTACTTGTCATCCTATGGATGGCAGTGATTTTTTACCTTTCCCATCAACCAGCCACCCAGTCTAGTCATTTAAGCTCGGGAGTCGCAGAATTGATTATGAATATACTAGAAAAAATAACACCTAGTGGTATGATTGACTTTGAGCTCTTTCATCATTTTGTTAGAAAAAACGCACACTTCTTTGCTTATCTGATCCTAGGTATTTTAGTCGTGAATGCTATTAAAAAGGACAAGGGCATAAGTATACCTGCTGCAGCCCTTATCTGTATTTTATATGCTGCCAGTGATGAGTTTCATCAGACATTTATCCCAGGTAGGGCTGGGCAGCTCATGGACGTGCTAATTGATAGCTCTGGATCTATAGTTGGGATTTTGTTATATAAAAGTATTGATATATTCAAAGGAAAACTATTGAAAGTAAAAGAACCCATGTAATTTACCTACATGGGTTCCTTTCACATCCAAAATCTAAATCACACTCGCCACTTTCCCAAGCTTCACAGAGGCAAATTAAATCTTTTCCTTGAGATTATATTAAGCTTCTGAATAATATATATTCAAAATATAGTAGAAAAATAATACTCCAAACATTAGGGTAAAGATTAAATCTTTCAATGATAGTTTTTGATTCATTATAAAACTCCTTTCCTCAGATACAAGATAAACATATCATTATTGTTTAAAAAAGTATAGCAACCACGACGCAACGGCAACGCAACCTACGTCTTAACGCATACGTCTCCGGAGTAACCGCCACATGACTATGTTGTTTTCAAAGGCTTTTACACAAATTGTTATATTTTTCTAGATTTTATGATCTAATTCGAATGAATAATCTCTAAAGTATTTAGAGAATGGAAAAGCTTTGATTGAGAGAGGGGAATTTTAAAATGCAGGATTTAAATGTACTGAGAAAAAAAGGTTTGAGCGTTCTCATACATAATTCCTTCTGCCTGTTCCTGAGTTAGGCCACGCTCAATAAAATACTGGTATAATTCAGTCGCAGCTACGGGTGTATTAAGACAATCAGGCATAACTGCACCATCAAAATCAGAACCCAAAGCCAGATTTTTTTCTGCGCCTAGTTCAAAGAAATGCTCTACATGTCGGTACAAATCATCAAAACTATTCGCTTGCTCATCATCCCTAATAAATTCGACAAAGTAATTCAGACCAATAAGACAATCTCGTTGAACCATCTCTCGAATCATGTCATCTGTCAGATTACGTTTATGCCTACAGACTGTTCTAGCATTAGAATGGGTTGCCATAAATGGTTTCTTTGCTACTTTTAAAAGGTCAGCAAAGCCGAAATCATTTAGGTGAGAGACATCCACAATAATCCCTTGCTTTTCTAGTTCGGGTACCACAATCTTCCCAAAATCCGATAAACCATTATTAGTCTCGTGGCCGCATCCTAATTCATTTTCCCCGTTCCATACTAAGGTCATAGCCTTGACCCCCGCATCAGCTAGCACCTTCACACGGCTTAAATCACCTGCTAAGGCAGACCCGTTTTCAACCGTTAGAAATGCAGCTATCTTTCCTAATTTCCAAGCTGACTCCATATCATCAGCAGTGCGACAAGGCATAATTTGGTCATTAAACTGCTCCATCTGACGATAAAAACTATCCCTATTAAGCTCAAAATAATCTATGGCATCCTGCCCTCGTACTTCATCTGGAATAAATATAGCATAAAACTGGGCCCAGTGTACATCTTTTGGAATGGAATACAGAGATAATGCTCGTTTTGGGTCATTTAATGTGTCCGGATTCCCAGTACTTGTATGGGCTAAATCAGTTAATGTATCACAATGTAGATCTATTAGGGCATAAGGTCGTAATCGTTTAACTTTTTTCATTATAGTTACCTCTTCACTTTATTTAGTACTTTCATTTTACCATGAAGGCAGTTTAAGTTATATGAGATTCCTAAAATTCAAATTATAACCATTATTATATGAATAGGAAAAAGCTATGCCCCTTAATAGAATTTACGTATTACCCACTATGCCCACTTGTTTGCTATGATTAGTTTATTCTAAAATCTAAACAAACGAAAGGATGATGTATATGAAAACATCCATTATAGGGTACCCAAGAGTGGGACCCTCACGGGAATTAAAATTCGCATCTGAGAAATACTTTAAACATATAATCACAATTGATAGCCTTGAGGAAACTGCAAAAGGTCTTCGAAAAGACAACTGGCATCTTCAGCTAGAAAATGGCATCGACTTTATACCTTCCAATGATTTTTCTTATTATGACAATACCCTTGATACGGCATTTTTGCTCAATGTTATTCCAAAGAGATATAAGGATCTTGGCTTGCCCCTTCTAGATACTTATTTTGCAGCAGCAAAGGGTTACCAAGGAGAACATGGGGACGTTAAGGCCCTTGCCATGAAAAAATGGTTTAACACCAATTACCATTACATGGTTCCAGAAATAGATGATGATACCCAAATTTCCTTAGTGGGCACACAAGCATTTGATGCTTTTTTAGAAGCTAAAGAACAAGGTATTACTACTAAACCTGTTATTACAGGGCCCTTTACCTTTTTAAAATTAACACTTTTCACCGGACACAAAAAGCCATCTGATGTTGTTGAAGCTATCGCACAAGCTTATAGGGATCTGCTTGGTAAGTTCAATGAACTAGGTGCTCAGTGGATTCAGTTTGATGAGCCGAGTATTGTCACAGATCTAAGCCCCGAAGATATTAAACTTTTTGAGACGCTGTATAATAAAATTTTATCATCCAAAAATAATGTTAAAGTACTGCTGCAAACTTATTTTGGGGATATTCGTGATTGTTATAATGAAGTCATTGCACTTGATTTTGATGGTATTGGGCTGGATTTTATTGAAGGCCAACAATCTCTTTCACTTGTTCTGGCCAATGGTTTTCCAAAGGATAAAATCTTATTTGCTGGGGTTGTCAACGGGAAGAATATTTGGCGCAATAACTATGCTAAAACACTCCTAACTTTAGACAAACTAAGCAAACATTCTGATAATATTGTTTTAAATACATCTTGCTCACTCCTTCATGTGCCTTATTCCTTAGAGAAAGAAACAGACCTTCCAGCTACTTATAAAAAACATTTTGCATTTGCAGCTGAAAAATTAGTAGAACTAGGGGAGTTAAAGCAGCTATCATCTCATCATAACCCTGTTGAAAGACTTGAGTATAAAAATAATGTAGCCCTTTTTATAGGAAGAGAAGATGCTGTTAATTTTGCAGTTCAAGATAAGGTTTCAAAGCTCTCAGACAGTGACTTTATAAGACTTCCCGAGTTTAAGGAAAGACAAAAGATCCAAAAAGAAGTCTTTAACTTGCCACTACTGCCTACCACTACTATTGGCTCTTTCCCCCAGACCTCTGATGTTAAAGTCAATCGTTCTGCTTTTAAGAAAGGTGAGATTACACAAGCTCAGTATGTTGCTTTTAATCAAGAAAGAATTGCTGAATGCGTGAAGCTCCAAGAGGACATTGGACTGGATGTTCTTGTACACGGAGAATTTGAGAGAAATGACATGGTTGAGTACTTTGGTGAATCTCTAGAGGGTTATATTTTTACAAAAAACGCTTGGGTTCAATCTTATGGTACCCGCTGCGTTAAGCCACCGGTTATTTGGGGGGATATTTCAAGAAGAAATCCCATCACCGTGGCCTGGTCCGTATACGCTCAGTCTCTTACAGATAAGCCAATGAAAGGGATGCTTACAGGTCCTGTTACGATTTTAAACTGGTCTTTCCCACGGGAGGATATTTCCCTTAAAGAATCGGCTTTCCAAATTGGTCTGGCCATTCGTGATGAAGTACTTGACCTTGAAGCCCACGGCATTCAAATCATTCAAATCGACGAGGCTGCCCTGCGCGAGAAGTTGCCCCTTAGAAAATCTGATTGGCGCAAAGATTACTTAGACTGGACCATACCAGCCTTTAGAATGACTCATAGCAATGTCAAACCTAAGACTCAGATTCATACCCACATGTGCTATAGCGAATTTGCTGATATTATAAAAGAAATTGATAACATGGACGCTGATGTTATTACATTTGAAGCTTCCAGATCAGACCTTAGTATTTTAACTGCTTTAAAAGAAAGCAACTTTAGAACAGAAGTAGGTCCTGGGGTTTATGATATTCACTCCCCTAGAATTCCAAGTAAAGATGAAATCAAAAAGGCCCTTAATAAAATGCTTAAAACAATTCCTACAGAGAACTTATGGGTAAACCCTGACTGTGGTCTTAAAACCAGAGGAAACAAGGAGACAATCGCAAGCCTTAATCATCTTGTTAAGGCAGCAAAGGAGGTTCGTTATGAAAACAGCTGATATTTTTAAACACAAACAAGTCCTTTCATTTGAGATCTTCCCGCCAAAGCGGGAGTCTCCTATTGATACCATATATGATACCATTGATGCGCTGAGTCATCTTCATCCTGATTTTATTAGTGTTACTTATGGTGCTGGTGGGAGCCTGCACCGTAGTAGTACTTTAGAAATCGCTTCATCCATTCAAAATAAACATGGCATTCAAAGCGTGGCCCATCTTCCTGGAATCCATCTTTCTAAAGAAGAGTTGATTGTGTCCCTAGACAGCCTTAAGGAAAATGGGATTAAAAACATTCTTGCCCTCCGGGGTGATATAAATCCTGCTTTGCCCCCTAGTAAGGATTTTAAATATGCCAGTGATTTAGTTTCTTTTATTCATGAGCATAGTGATTTTAACATTATCGGCGCATGCTACCCAGAAGGCCATCCAGAAAGTTCCAGTATGCTACAAGACATTCGGAATTTAAAACACAAAGTTGATGCGGGAACAGATCATCTGATTACCCAGTTATTTCTTGATAATAAGTACTTTTATGACTTTAGAGAAAAAATATCTCTTGCCGGCATTGATGTTCCTATTGAAGCGGGTATTATGCCTGTTGTTAACCGGAAACAAATTGAGCGAATGGTCTCCCTTTGCGGCGTTCAGCTTCCTCAAAAGTTCATCCGTATGATGGACCGGTACAAAGATAATCCTGAGGCTATACGAGACGCCGGCATTGCTTACGCCATTGACCAAATCGTTGATCTTATTGCCCAAGGCGTAGATGGTATCCATCTCTACACCATGAATAATCCCTACATTGCCCAAAAGATTTACCAGGCCGTTTACCGATTACTAGCAGCATAAAAGCTGCATGGCAAGCATTTGAACCGATGCTTGCCATGCAGCTTTTTTTTAATAACCATATTCTATAATTAATTTCTTTAATTCTTCTATATAGTTAAGAGCAAACTGGCTAAGCTGGGCCTTCTCGTGCCTAATCCATCCAACATTCATCTTTTCATCGGTTACTAGGGGCACAGAAATAATATTATCCCCATTTAGATTGCGATTTAAAACTCCTGTACTAAAGGTATAGCCATTTAAACCAATTAATAAATTAAATAAAGTTGCCCGGTCACTCACATTAATCTTTTTCTTATGATGTAATGTACTTAGAATCTCCTCTGAAAAATAAAACGAATTATAAGTCCCTTGTTCAAATGCAAGACAAGGGTAATCATCTAATTCTTCAATTTTTATCTGCTCTTTGTCTGCTAGTGGGTGATTACAACTTATAAACACATGGGGATCTGCCGTAAAGAGTAGATTAAACACAAGATTATTTTCCTCTAGTAATTTTGTGATTACTTTTTCGTTAAAGTCATTGAGATAAAGAATACCAACCTCACTTCTAAAATCTTTAACATCTTCAATAATCTCATAGGTTTTGGTTTCCCTAAGGGTAAACTCGTACTCATCTGTATCAAGGCCCGAAATCAAATTGGCTAATGAGTTAACTGCAAAAGCATAATGCTGAGTGGAAACAGCGCCCATTTTTTTGGGCTGTTTTTTTTCCGTATAGCGCTGTTCAAGTAACTCAACCTGTTCAACCACCTGCCTTGCATAGGAAAGAAACTCTGTCCCTTCTACGGAAAGCGTGATTCCTTTTGTTGTTCGGTTAAAGATTTCAATCCCAAGCTCTGCCTCAAGATCCTTTACTGCATTGGAAAGACTGGGCTGAGAAATATATAGTTGCTTGGCAGCTTCTGTTATAGAACCGTGTTTTACCACGGTTATTATATACTTTAATTGTTGCAGCGTCATAGTTACCCCCTATTTAAGAAAAATTTCTTTATTTACAATCACACCTAGTATTCTCTGTACTTCACATGATAAATCTTATGGGTTAAGGTCACCCCTGAATCATCCTCTTGCTTTTCTGTTGCTCCCCTCTTTGTCGTAGAATAAAGAATCGTATGCCCCAGTTCTCATAAGCATCTTCTTGTTGGACCTTTGTTAGTTTGTGTGAAAACACTAAAAACATCTTTTTATGATTCAGCTCATCTTGAGAAATAATCTCACTAATCTCTATTAGTTCTTTACTTGCTAATAACTTCTTAATGACATTGTAGTGTCCTTTAGCATCTGCAACATCTACTGCAAAGGAGATATTTTTTTCTTTGTTAAAGGCAGCATGTGCAATTCGATTTCTAATCTTAGTCATTTGCCAATTCACAAATCTAAGCTCATATAACTGCTCCGATTTTTCACATAGCTCTCTATTATACAACAACTTTTGCATTGTCATTCGCTCACTATATTCACTTGCATCTAGGTCATATACTTCACACAAATGGGACAATACTGCCTCTACCAAACAAATATAGCCATATCCAATATAATCTTTTAACCAATACTGCTTGATCCCTCTAATATTAAAGTTTTTTTCATAAATAGCTAATTGCTTTGGACTCGTATCTAGTCCTTGTTTAAGATATAAGTTATAACTCATGGCCTTGGGCCCTGCTAGCAAAAGTTCTATGGGGTTTTGCTTGTTTACATTTTGTTGATTTTGAGCTAGGGCATCTTCAAATCTAAGTCTACTTTTATAACTTGAAGATATTTTAGAATCTTTGTTATTGATAAAGCCAAAGAGTCCCTGGGCATAACTAATTCCATAGGAATATCTTTAATTTTTTGTATTATATCCATAGCACCAGATAAGTCTTCTAAAAGATACTCTTGCCACTGATCTATCTCGCCAAGGTTAAAAACGACCTCTTTTGCCTCACACAGCTTAAAAGCACCCAGTCCACTGGTTTTTTGCGCCCCCAACTGGATAATTTGCATATTAAGTGTCTTTAGGCACCTATAAATCATATTTTTATGCTGCTCATGGTCCTGGGGCTCTGAATGAATCTCAAATTTAAGGGTAAATTTCATACCCGGAGCCAAATAAATTCGCTTTATTTTCTGCCCATGTACAGCTGAACCCGTCTTTTTATCAATTCTTACCCCGTCTCTTCTTTCAAGACTTCTTATAGCTGCAAAACCGTCGGATACAAACACTTGGCTACTTCTATTTTGCGTCAGGATTCATCTCCTTTTCTTAAATGATAGCGACAAATCTCTGTTAAAATCATCATGTTTGCCACTTTTTTTTAATATTTTCTTTAACCGATCACGACCTCCTCATGACCTCCTATAGAATCTTATTTTTGAGCCATTAGCACTATTGTACTATAGTAGCTGCTACATTGCATACTTATTTTTAATGTTTAGACCGCTTATGTAACACGTAATATAATACAAAAAAATTAGATTGCTCTAGGGACTGTATCCCCTTAGCAATCTACAATAACCAATTATACTGCCTACGCCCATACAATATTCTATGAATTTTAACGGTATCATCTTTGATAACATAAAACACAATATAATTTTCTATAATTAACGTCCTGTATCCTCTAATTCTTAGCTGCGAATCTTTTGCTCTAGGGCATCTTTCTGGCATTTCAGATAAACTATTAATTTTCTCAACCATAAGGTCATAATATTTTATGGCTGCTTGTGGTGATAATGTATTTAAATATTCTATAATCTCTTTGAAATCATTTTGCGCTGTTGGATAGATTCTTACTTTATAGATTGCCATGAATATTATTCCTCATCTTTTCAGCAAACAAAGCAAAATCCACACCCTCGTCACCATGGTTTATTTCTGCTTCAGCTTCAGCTAACTTTGCATATAATTCCAGCTGAGCTTGCTGTCTTTCGTAAGTTTCAATACTCATAACAACCATGTCACCAATTCCATTTTTGGTAATGAAAATAGGCTCTCGGCTAGTTTTACAAATTTCCGATATTTCATTAGATTTGTTTCTTAAATCTGATATTGGTCTGATACTTGGCATAAGAAAACACCTCCGTTCATTGATATTTTCACCTTTATTATATCATAATTATGATATAATACAACTTAAAGACTTTTTTCTTTTAGTGTAATATACCATACAGCTGCTCTGCTATGACCTGATACCCCTCACTACTTGGATGAAAGTTATCCTCTGCAAGATAAGTATCTAGGTGATACTCAAACTGCTCATAAGTCGGAACATAAGTCATTTTTGAATCCACACTTACAATGCGCCTTGTTTCGTAGTTCCATTCTAACAGGAGCCTGGCATTTTGAGCTTGTTCTTGGTTATAAGGATTATATAAACCAACAAGGGCTAACTGGGCCTTTGGGTTTACTTCCCGAATTCTCTTAATAATAAGCTGAAGATTCTCTTTATAGCTTTCAAGTGTTTCCTGGTACCTAATATCTAAAGACAGGGTATCTTCCAGGGCTACACGATTTAAATCGTTACCACCAATAGAAATAATAATTGTATCCGCTGCTGATATTAAGGATTCGTTTTCTGGCCCAGTAATGAGTGTTAATAAATCACCACTTAGGTAGCCTGGAACCGAAATATTACTGACCTGAGTGGGTGTTGTTTGCTCTTTACCTATTAGGTCCGTGTAGCGTTTTCCAATTCCCATACCTGGTCCATCTCCAATACCAAAGCCTATAGAATCGCCCATAATAAGGATATCCATACCTTTGTCTATGTCTTGATTCTTGTCCTGATTTTCATTGGATGGCGTTACGCTCCCACTTTGATCACCTGGCACTTCTAATGCTGCTTCCTTACTTGTTTTACTTATATTAATAGAAGTAATAAACCCAACACTAAAAACAAGTGCCAGAGATATTGATATAACTACTAATAAGGGCCATATAAACTTCTTTATCATTTATTTTCTCCTTCCTAACCTTTTATCCTATAGCCATTTGTCCTAGACCAGTACATCTTTTTTATTAAACACTAAAAAGCTTATCCCCAAGAATATAAGAGCCCATAAGCTCAGTATGACAATGGAAAAGCTTAGGCTCATCCCTTCAATTGGCTGATAGGACCCGGTTAAATAACGGGTAAGGTCTAAATTTGTTACAAAGAAGTATTTAACGGCTACCCATTCGGATAAGAAAAACTGGAGAAATTGTCCCCCTATAAGGGCTGCCATGAGTAAACTAATAGCAGACGCACTGCTTTTAACAAGAACAGAGATTAGGAAGGTGATGGTGGCTATAACAACCGAGACAAACCATCCCAGTGAGTAAACTAATACGGCATACTTAAAGCGTGTCACTAAGATCACAGCATCTGTATTTAATTGTCCTTCTCTCAAACTAAAACCAGTTGCAACAGGTTCATTAAATCCCCATTGGCCAAAAAAAACATAGGATATGAGTGTGGATAAAATACCAATCATAAATACCACCAAGGTGCTCATCATAAGAAGGGCAATATATTTACTTAACAAAATCTTCCACCGGGGGACTGCCCTTGTCAGTAGCATCTTAATGGTTTTTGTGGAAAATTCACTGGAAACTAAATCCGCCGCTAAAATACCCATTAAAAGTGGTATAAAAAGCATAATGCCTTGTTCTACGAATCCAACACTAAACTTAGCCGCGCTTGGGGTTATAGGGTTAATATCATTCTCTACAAAATACGTTAATTGTTGCATTTCTATTTCAAGAGTTGAAACCACGTTCTCTGGAATATTAGGACTCTCTAGTCGCCTCTTTAGATCACTTAGCCTTTGAGTTGTAAGGCTTTTCCAATCATAGGATCCGCCTTCTGCCAGGCCCTCAATCCTGGCAACATTCTTATCGTAAGCATATTTTTGTCCATATGACATCAGCCCAATAAAAACCAAAAGCAAGATGGCTATAAGCTGCATCTTTTTCTTTAATAATAGTTTCATTACCTCGTTTTGTACTAATAAGTTCATAAACATCACACTTTCTACTGGACTGTCTGATTATCTGTTAGGGTTAAGAACAGATCTTCTAGGGTTCTATTTTTAGTGGTTACATATTGAAGTTCTAGCCCCGCCTGCATGAAGGATTGATTGATTTTAGGGAGGTTTTGTACATCTGCCACAGCCGTTAATTGGTTGTTCTGAATCACCGATTCAATCTGAAAATTAGTTTTTAAAAGTTCCTGGCCTTTTTTAGGATTATTCAAGACCCAAACGACTTCCCCAGTTGAGATTATTTCATCTATTGAGGCGTTTTTAATGATGGTGCCTTGATTAATAATGGATACTTTATCACACATTAACTGCACTTCACTAATAAGGTGGGATGATATTAATACTGAAATGCTTTTTTTTTTGGCCAGGCCTTTTACAATTTCCCGAAATTCATGAATACCTTGTGGATCTAGCCCATTGGTAGGCTCATCTAAAATTAGCAATTTGGGCCTATGAATGAGGGCCTGGGCTAGACCTATTCGCTGTTTCATCCCCATGGAATAAATCTCCACTTTGTCATGAATACGTTTTTCCATGCCGACTAATTCAACAGCCTCATCGATATCTTTTTTAGTCACACCCTCTGACATAGCCCCTAGCATTTCAAGATTTTTATAGCCACTCATGTAGTTATATAAATCTGGCCCTTCTATGATACATCCCACATTAGACATGGCTTTGACATAGTTATGTGTAATGGATTGTCCGCAGATATGAATGGTACCTGAACTAGGCCTAGATAAACCTACAATCATCCTTAATGTCGTTGATTTCCCTGCTCCATTAGGTCCTAAAAACCCCAGTATTTCGCCTGCCTCAATATCAAAGCTGATTCCTTTTATAATTTCTTTGTTTTTGATTTTTTTAGTTATATCTAAAACCTTCAAAACATTTGTGTCCATACAGTCCCTCCTTCTTCCGTAATATCTTAATACTTATTATACCTCTAAACACAAGATATATTCAACCATATATCCAGATATAGTGATGTTAGGGACAGTCCCTACTTTAGTGGGCTGAAGTGTAAGAAATAGTCTCCCTAGGATGTTATTTTATTCCTATATTTTTAACTTTCCAATCTTTCTTCACTTGATACATATGACTATTTTCATCTAATAATACCAAGCACACGATTAACCTTGTCACTTTTTATATTGTCCATACACACCTCCATGTTGCATTCTTATTATACATCACGAGAACGACAGTTTATGTCTATCTCACCATGATAATTAGAAAAGCTGATTTTTTTAGTTATACCTAGAGCCTTTAATCCTTATTATGCCTCTTATAAGACTTCTTCTTGTTGGTCATCCCCTGATGCTAACATTTTAATCCTTTTATTTTTTCCTTGTTTCATTGATAAGAGAGTTGCATTCACCTCAGCCCCTAGCACAATGACGATACTACTCAGATAAAGCCAAATTAAAAATACGATGACCCCTCCTAAACTTCCATAAGTCTTGGAGTAACTGCCAAAGTTGCTAACATAAAAGGAAAATACTGCTGATAATAATATCCAGCCTATACTTGCAAATACAGCTCCCGGAAGACTCTCTAGAACTCTTATTTTAATACCCTTCTTAATAGATGGTGACCATTTATAAAGGGCTGTAAATACAAAAATCATAAATACCAGTGGGATTAATAATTTAAGTATATTCCATATGGCAAATACTGGCCATGTATAGGTTTTGACTAAAGCTTTAAAAATAACCTCCCCAAACACAAGTATCGTAAAAGCAACAATTAGGGTTATAAAAAGTCCTATGGTAAAAATAATTGAAAGTCCTTTAAGTTTTAGATAAGGCCGATCTTCTTCTAAATCCAGCGCTCTATTTACCGCTTTCATAAGGGACATAATACCATTTGATGAAGACCAAATACTACCGATGGCACCAACGGACAAAAGACTGATACTACCGTCATTGATGATACCTCTTATAAGATCATAAAAAATATCTCTTGCATCTACTGGAAGAGGTGTTAGGAGCTTTTGGAGTATATCCGCATCCGCAAGTGGTGTAAACTGTAGCATACTTAAAAAGAATATAATAAAGGGAAATACTGATAAGGTTAAATAATAGGCCAGTTGAGCGCCTATGGCAGAAACCCCATCATCCTTATACCTGTATATTAATTGTTGTAAAAAAATAAGCCATTTCTTTTCTTTATATTTTTCGTTAAGTTTATTTATTATAACATTCATTTTGCCACCTCTATTCCATTTTACTTGTATCATAAGTTGCTAATACCATTGTACTATAAATTATAACAAGCCACATAAAAAAAACAGATTGCTATAGGACTAATTTCCCATAACAATCTATCATTTATACTCAGCTTTTATTCCTCTTCAAATTATTCCTCAACAAATTCATCCTCTTCAAATCTTCCTTCTTGAACTTCTCCATCTGAGGAAGTCAGCTTACCATATCCATGCCTTAAATCATCTTTATAGTCTCCTACATAGATTTCACCATCGGCAAAAACATATTTTCCCTGCCCATGAAATAAATCTTCCTTAAATTCTCCTTCATAAACATCCCCGGATACATAGATATACTTACCTTTTCCGTTACGCATACAATCCTTAAATGCTCCTATATAAATATCTCCATTTGCATAAACCATCTTACCTTGTCCGTTGCACATGTTATTTTTAAATGTTCCCTCGTATGTTTCGCCATCTGACAAAACATATTTACCTTGGCCATCGAAAATCTCTAGGCCATCTCGCAGTACTACCTGGCCTTCATACATGGTATCCCCATCATCTGCTGTTGAAAAATATCTTTCTTCTCCGTACTCATTAGTATTTGTTTTGCTCGTGATAAATACCGTCTGATTTGGAGCATCCCAGCGTACATCACTATTTAAATTTTCACTTATAAACCGAATAGGCACCATGGTTGTTCCATTTTTTAATTTTGGCGCTGCTAAAATTTGCTGTTTTTCATTATTAACAATTACTGTTTTGCTGTTGATAACGAGTTTAATCTCTGTGGCCCCTTTAGTAATGGTCACTGTTTGAATCTCTTTATTCCAATCTAGTTGAGCCCCTAGATTTTCACCTATAGTTCTAAGCGGAACTAATGTCGTCCCTGCTTCTTGAATGGGTGCTACTGGTGTTAATATGATTTGATTGTTAATATTAAGTGCAATGTTTTTTGCATACACACTTGTGATCATTAAGGATGCTATCCCTACAGTCATTAAAGTTTTTCGCAAATTTCTTCCTCCGCTTCTTCTGGTTCTTCTGGTTCTTCTGGTTCTTCCATAATGACAGGATTTCTATTTAAGTGAATAAGTGATATCACAATCGCCGGGATTGGTATCAGGAGTAATATAATCTCTGCAAACTTATACGTCTCAAGGAAACTCTCTGGAACAGTCGCAAATAGAATACCAAATAGATTAATCACCATATGCAAGGCAATGGGTGCAAGTATTGATTGGCGTCTTTCATACAGTATACCCATGACTATTCCCAGTGCAAAAGCGTATGTTCCTTGTACAATATTACCATGCATAATACCGAATAAAAGTGCCTGCAAAATATTGGCTAACATAAAAGGTAATACTTTTTTCCCTTTATTAAAGATAACACCTCTAAAGATAAATTCTTCGCTAATGGGTGCTATGAAACCAACATATATAAATGATATGAGAGAACCTCCGATTCCTAACCATTCCATATGCTCATCATATTCAGCAAACATATTAGGTAGCATGGGTATTAATAGGCTCATAATAATCATAATAAGAAGCTGCATACCTATGGCAAGTAAAGTAATCCATAACATAGTCTTGCCTTCAAATACCTTTTTTAGGTCAGGCCTATTCTTCTTTGCTAATTTTTTGTAATACCATAGTCCAAATACGACCACACACACAAGAGATGCTAGAGACTGAAATATTAGGATAACATTTCCTGTCATCATATTCTGCACTTCAATGGTTATTTCTTCAGCCCCTAGTCCCTGAATTCCTAAAATAGCGCCTTGAACCACACCATATATGACCGAGGATATTAATACGACTATGCCTTGAATCAGAAGCACATATACAAATGCCATTATACAACCGAATATTGCTTTTATTTTCTTCATCATTTATTTTATTCTTCCTCCGTTGCAGCTGCTTCATTCGTGCTTTTTTCATTCAGGCCTTTTTCGCTCTCACGCTGTATTTCTGTTGTTATAATTGTCTGATCACTTTTGGCCATTTTCCCACCTAAGAATCCTGTTAGCATTGATTTTACATCAATTCCAAGTCCCTCAGTTAACCCCTCTGTAATTTGGGTTGTTGCTCTTGTAATATCTCCAACCATTTTAGCCGCATTTCCTTCTCCGTACATGGTAATTTTATCAATATTTTCAAGTGGTTTCGCAACGTTAGCTGCAACTTCTGGTAATACCTTAAAGTACATTTCTAAAACGGCTGCTTCTTCCATCAGTTTCATCGCTTGGGCTTTCTTCTCGATTCCTTCAGCTTCAGCAAGTCCCTTAGCCCTAATACCATCAGCCTCTGCAAGTGCTAATGCCCTAAGACCAATTGCTTCTTGTTCTCTTGCCTCTCTTTCGGCCCCCGCTTTTGCTTTTAAGGCTTCAGCTTCTTGAATAGCTTCAAACTTTTCTGCTTCTGCTTCTTTTTGTCTTTCATAAAGTTGCGCTTCTGCTTGCTCTTGTCTTGCAAATCTATCTGCTTCTGCTTTTTTTCTGATACTTGCTTCAAGGGTTCTTTCTTGTATAATAACTTCCCTTTCCTTGATAATAATTTCTTTTTCTTGTTTGGCAAGGTTAGCATCTGCAGTCTTTATTTCAATTTCTTTTCGTTGCTCTTCTTTTTGTATTTCATAGGCCGCATCGGCTTCTGCACTTTTGCTATCTTCCATCTTTTTGAGTTCTGATTTTCTGATGGCCAGTTCATTTTTCTTAATGGCTATTTCTTGATCAGAAGCTACTTGAGCATCATTTGCCTGTTTGTCAGCCATTGCCTGAGCGATTTTCACGTCTCTTTGAGCTTCAGCTTTTACAATAGCAGCATTTTTTTTGATTCTTTCCGTATTATCAATCCCTAAATCGTTGATTACGCCATGATTATCGGTAAAGTTTTGGACATTAAAAGAAACTATTTCAATCCCCATTTTTTCCATGTCTGGAACCGCATTTTCTTCAACTTTTGTAGCGAATTCTTTTCTATTTGAGATCATGTTTTCTAAACTCATAGTTCCAACAATCTCTCTTATATTCCCTTCTAAAACATCTTTAACCATATCTTCTATGTAAGCTACGTCTTGGTTAAGAAAGTTTTCAGCTGCAATTTTTAGCAATTCTCTCTTAGATGATACTTTCACCGTAACCACCGCATCAACATTTACATTGATAAACTCCTGGGTTGGTACGGATTCTTGCGTTTTCACATCAATTTTGATTGTTTTTAGTGGCAATCTATCTTTTCTTTCTAAAAATGGTATTTTGATAGCAGCTGTACCAATAACGATTTTGGCCTCTTTTTTCAATCCCGATATAAGAATAGCCTCGTCCGGACTAGCCTTTACATACCCTGATAAAATTATCCCTATAACTACCAATGCTACAATACCACCTATAATTAATCTGATATCCATAATTTAAAACCTCCTATTTGTTGATATATTCTTAACTATTCCTATTATACTACGTTTTTTGATAAATTGCATGTTTATTTGCAATCTTGTCTCAATGCATCTCACAAACGCTACACTATTATATATATTATTATGCTATGCAACTATGCTCACTAAAAAATATGTAAAAAGGTAGATTGGGGAGGAGTTTCGTTCTCTACCCACAATCTACCTTATATTATATACCTTATATTTTCTTACCATTTGTAGCAATTACTTCTTTATACCAGTAAAAACTATCTTTTTTAATTCGCTTCATTTCTTTTAAATCATCTTCTGTACGATCCACATAGACAAATCCATAACGTTTTTCATATCCTTGATGTGTACTGACAAGATCCATAAATGCCCAAGGGCAATAACCAATTAAGTCAACGCCATCTGTTATGGCTAATTGTGCCTGTTCGAAATGACGTTTTAAATAATCAATTCGATATGAATCGTGAATTTTCCCCTCTTCCGTTAGTTCATCCTTTTCACCTAGTCCATTTTCTGTAATCAGTAATGGCAAATGGTATCTGTCATAAACACGTCTAAGGGTTGTACGTAGTCCAGCTGAATCAATAATCCAACCAAATTCTGTTTGCTCTAAGTAATCATTTTTTGCAGCCCGGTAAACACCTTCTTCGCCTACCATAATTTGTTGGTCGCCGTTTCTAGGTTGTCTATCTATACCATCGTTCCTAGGAGCGCTAACTGTAGCTGTTGCATAATAATTAATTCCTAAGAAATCAGGCTTAGCCTTAGCAATAATCTCCATATCCCCAGGTTCAATCTTTGGTGTTAATCCTTTTTCCTTAAAATAAGCCCAAACCGTACTATTATAGCGTCCATAAACTGCAATATCTAAGTAAAGCCAGCACCTAATACTTTCCCAATCATCAGCCGCAATAATGTCAGCAGGGTTACACTTTTCAGGATAAATCGCAATAATATTTGGTACTGGTCCAATCTTTGCTCCTGGTAGCATCTCATGACATAATACCGTTGCTTTGGCACCGGCAACAAACATATTATGGCATTGCTGATAGAGTTCTTTTTTTGAAGGTGTTTTACCAGCTTGCATAGCTGATGGATGATTAATCATAACATTTTGTTCGTTAATCGTAAGCCAATAGTTTACACGATCACCGAAATTTTCAAATAATGTTTTAGCGTAATTCTCAAATGCATCAATTGTTTTTCGGTTTGACCAGCCCTCTTTTTTATGAAGCTCATAAGGTAAATCAAAGTGGTACATTGTTACAATGGGCTCAATGCCATATAGCAATAGCTCATCCAATAGATTGCTATAGAACGCAATCCCTTTTTCGTTTACTTCCCCATCACCATCTGGAAAAATTCTTGCCCAAGAAATTGAGAACCTGTAAGCTTTCATACCTAATTCAGCCATTAACTTTACATCTTCTTTATAATGATAATAGTGATCACTGGCAATTTTAAAATCAGTTATTCCTACTGGTGGTTCGTGAATGTCCTGAACTGACAAACCTTTTCCATCTTCATTATAGGCGCCTTCTACTTGGTAAGCTGAAGTGGATGCCCCCCATAAAAAACCATCTGGGAACTCTCTTATTTTATTGTAAAACATAGTATTTCTCCTTTTCACTTTTACTTTATACAGACAGGCTAATTAAACGTGTCTCTTTGGCCACTTTCCCCGTTGCTAAGGTTGAAATAGAGCTATAGTCAGATGAATTTGTGATGATCACCATCACTTGTGTAGAAAATCCTGCAGTTTCTATTCCAGCCATATCAAAATTAATCAATTCTTGACCAACCCGAACTTTATCACCCTCTTGTACCAAAGCTTCAAAGTATTTTCCTTCTAATTGAACCGTATCGATTCCAACATGAATCAACACCTCAACACCTGTGTCTGAAATTAATCCTATTGCATGTTTTGTTGGGAATAAGGAAACTACCTGGCCATTAAATGGCGCAACAACCTTTCCTTGGGTAGGTTCAATAACAACACCTTCCCCTAATACACCTGAAGCAAATGTTTCATCTTTTGCTTCCTTTAAAGGCTTTACAAGGCCATTTACAGGGTTCATAATGATTCCTTTTGATAGTGATTGATGAACTGGTGTTTTTTCTGTTTTTACATCATTTTCTTCATCTTTTTCATATTTTAAACTCAAGAAATACGTAATAATAGCAGTGGATACTGATGATATCACTAAGGCAATCAATATATTATAAAAGAACCGCATGGTATCATCGCCAATATATAAAAACACTGCCGGTAAGCCAGAAGAACCTGTTGCAAATCTGTGGGTTTGCGTAATCCCTGCATAAAGGCCTCCTAATCCTCCACCAATCATAGAGGCAACTAACGGATACTTTTTAGGTAAATTAATACCATATAATATTGGTTCTGTAATCCCCATATAGGCAGTGATTGAACCAGATGCTGCTAACTGTTTTGCTTTTCTATCTTTAGTCCTAAGGCTTACAACTAATCCAGCAGTTGCTTGAGCGATGTTCGAACAAACACAACCAGGTCCAAAAATACTATCATAGCCAAGTTCTGACATTTGCATAACACCTAATGGCGCCACCCCGTTATGTAGGCCAAACATAACCATTAATGGTAAAAAGCCACCAATCAGTAATGCTGGTGCCCAACTTGCATTGGTACTTAAGAACGTAAAGAAAATCGCTAAGTAACCTCCTACAATACTGCCAATGGGTCCTAATACTGATAAAGCTAGTGTACCCATTACTATGAACGTTAACATCGGTACAAAAACTAGTTCAACTGATTTTGGAATCCATTTCTTAAGGAACTTCTCAACATATGATTGCACCAAAATAACTAAAATAATTGGGATAACGGAAGAGGTGTATCTTGTTAAAGTTAATGGGATAACACTAAATATTTTAACAGGATCACCCGTTGTAACAAGTGTTGCCCAGTTGGGATGCATCATAATTCCTGCTACTGCTGCGGCCAAAATTGGACTACATTTTAATTTTTGAGCTATTGTATAAGCGAGAAGCATTGGTAAGAAATATTATGTTGGATTGTAACTTCTTCAATTCGTTGAAATAGGTACATTTTTACAACTCCAATCGTTTCTATTATGCTATTTATTAAGCCTTTCTAAAGAAAAAGATTCACCAGCCCCTAATAATCGCTTTACTCTTGTAAAAACTCATAACTAGAAATCCAATAACACTAAAAATAATGAGCAGACTTCCCTCTATAAAAAAGATGGTTTGTGGTGTATTCACAGAAAAAATCATTTCTAAAAACCGAATACCATAAGGGGAAATCGCCGTTCCTAAGTTAAATGCTACCAATAACAAAGCTGTTGCAAAATTAGTACTAATTCCTTTTGCAGAATTAACTTTATTAAATACATAGGGAATAAATGTTCTAAAAGAAAAACCACACAACATGGCAGCCAATGTTGTCACCCAGACTTTTTCAGATAAACCAATCAAAAAGAAAGACAGTCCCATTATCAAAAATGCAATGGCTATTGTATACTCTTTGGTTTTAGGATACACTTTACCAAATAGAAATCCAGCACTCATTGCCCCAATCCCAACAAAAGCTAAAACATTACTACCATTGGTAGCATTTCCATAATCTCTACTAATCATAAGTCCAGTTACACGAACAGCAATCGTCATATAAAAAATAATACTAATAAAAACTAAAAGGATATAGCCATAGACACTATAATCTTTCAAACCATTATTTCTCTTTTGTTGTATGACTGCTGAATCAGACTTTCCATTATATTTAGCTGGTTCGCGTGGGATATCCTCAACAAGTGATTGTGGCACTTGCGGAAAATCCATTGCTATTTGTGGAATATTTACAGCAATGGCAGCA
>DUUM01000341.1 GCA_012841565.1 Candidatus Epulonipiscium sp.
CTGGCAAAAACACTACTAACACTTAGCACCATAGCTGCAAAAACCCCTGTACGCATATATTTACTGACTTTGTGTGTGAGTTTCATTTCTGTTCCTCCTATATTCCGTCGCTTCCTATCACAATTTGTATATCAATTTTACTTTCTAAGGAATCTTCAAGAGATACAATACAGTTACTAAAATATTTTTTAAACTGCTCTGCTTTTTGAGTATCCTTTGCATAGATAATTGTTTGTCTTTTATTCTCACCTTTATAATTGTCTACATTTACAACATTATAGCCATCTTTTTCAATCATTTCTTTAATATTGCCCGCAGTTCCTGCAGCTGCTCCCCCGTTTAGAACTTCAATCTTTACACTTTTATCCTCTACAATCTCTGCCGATATTATTTGGTCACTTGCAGGCTTGTAAAATACCTCTTGCACAAATTCATCTAGGGTATCCATATCCGGGAAAAAGTATGATACATTCCCTTGGTAACGTCCTACCCCTGGAATTGTATGAAAACCAATGGCGTCTACTTTAAAGTTTGATGCATATCCATAATACTTAGGTAAATCTAAAATATTAATATCTGTTTTAACATGCTTAAATATAGCTGGTATCATCCTGGGATAATTAGGAATATTTTCTTTACTCAGTAGTTTTTTAGCAAAAGCTTTTAAGAAAAGATGTTGGGTCTTAATACGATCTGTATCACCGTTAGCATAACCCGCACCATTCTCACCTAATCTAAACCTTACTAATCCCTCTGCTTCCGCTCCATTTAAATGCTGCATACCAGGGTAAAGATCGATATTAAGACCTTGTGTACTATCCCGCCATTTCATCCGTATTGGAACGTCTACATCTACCCCATCAATAATATCAACAATCTTACGAAAGGCCTCAATTTCAACTGTTACATAGTTATCAATCTTAATCCCTAAAAGCTTTTCTATTTGTTTAACCGTAACCTCATTAACGTTTTTAATTCCTGCATAGGCCGTCATTTCATTCAGCTTCATCGTACGAGGTGATCCTCTATTAAAACTAAGCATATTGTCGTATTCTGTGTCTGAAAGCCTAACCTGCGTATCTCTTGGTACGGACACTAAATCTGCTGAATTCCTTTCTCCATCAAAATGAACAACAAACATGGTGTCTGTCCTATATCCATCTATGTCAACTCCAAATACAGCTACATTCGTTTTTAACTTGTCCTCTTCTTCTTCTTTATTATCCTTATCTTCTTCATTTTTATTAAGACTTAATTTGGGGAACCCTTGAAATATATTGCCATCTTTCGTTAATTGTTGATACCCTGCAATTCCTCCAATAACTGCAACTGTACCAGCTATAAACGTAGAAAGCATAATGGTTGTAAATCTACGCACTAAGCGTTTTTTCGCACCTTTTTTTAACTTGCGTCTTTCAGGCTTCATTTTATTCACTCCTACAATTCTTTCTTTGTTAATTTGGACATACCTACTTTTAGACACTCTAATTTATAATACCACACCAAGTTATTAAATAAAACAGAATTTCATCTTTGTAAGCAATTTGTAACTTATTCCATTTATAAATAAGGTACAATAAAAGAAAGTTTATATTAAGAAAGGGGTTTTATTATGCTAAAAATTAGTAGCCACGTTTCTATCTCAGGTGATTTGTTAGGAGATGATTTATAGTGAATTTCAAAGACAAAGTCGTACTCGTTACAGGCTCATCTCGTGGTATCGGAAAAGCCATTGCTCTTAAATTTGCTTCTTTAGGAGCTATTGTACTAATTAATGGGAGTAAAGATCATGAAGCATTAAAAGCCACCTATGAAGAGATCATCTCTCTAGGTGGCAAAGCTTATATGTATTTATGCGATGTTTCTTCTTATGAAGCAGCAAAAAAATTATTCGACACTAGTTATGCACAACTAGGGCGCCCCATAGACATTTTAATCAACAATGCAGGTATTTGCCACGTGGGCTTATTCACAGATACCACCCCTGATATGTGGAAAAACCTAATAGACACCAACCTTACCCCTATCTACAACTGCTGCCACCTAGCAGTCCCTTCCATGGTTCATAGCCATAGTGGCTGCATCATCAACACCTCCTCCATCTGGGGCAATGTAGGAGCCTCCTGCGAAGTAGCCTACTCCGCCAGCAAAGGTGCCATTAACAGTTTCTCCAAAGCCCTAGGCAAAGAGCTCGGCCCCTGTAACATCAGAGTCCACGCCATCGCCTGCGGCCTCATAGAAACCAAAATGAACAATTGCTTCACCCAAGAAGAAAAAGAAACCTTTATCGAAGATGTTCCTTTATGCCGGGCCGGCAAACCGGA
>DUUM01000342.1 GCA_012841565.1 Candidatus Epulonipiscium sp.
CTAGAAAAGAAACTGAGCTATTTCCGTACATAATAAGGAGGTGAATCAAATGGCAATTTTAGAAGTTAAAGATATAGAGAAAAACTTTGGTAACTTATGTGTATTAGAAAAGATTGACTTTTCTTTGGAAAAAGGAGAATCAATTGCCATTATAGGTTCTTCTGGAAGTGGGAAGACCACCTTACTGAGATGCCTCAATTTCCTAGAAAGGCCTAACAAGGGAAGTATTATTATAAATGATGAAGTAATTTTTGATGCAATGGATCCTGCTACCCAAAGGGAGAGTGAAGTTCGAAAAAAACGACTTCATTTTGGATTGGTTTTTCAAAGTTTCAACCTATTCCCTCAATACACTGTACTAAAGAATGTTACATTGGCAGCTGAACTATTAGCCAAAGAAGATCCAAATTTTAAGCAAAATAAAAAGGCTATCTTGCAAGAAATTGAAGAGAGGGGTAAAATGCTTCTTTCTCAAGTTGGACTATCTGATAAGCTTGATAATTACCCACATATGATATCGGGTGGCCAGCAACAGCGTGTTGCCATTGCTCGTGCCCTAGCTTTAGAACCAGATATTTTGTGTTTTGACGAACCTACTTCTGCACTAGATCCGGAGCTTACAGGAGAGGTGCTTAAAGTTATTAGGAGTTTGGCAGACAAAAACACTACCATGATTATTGTAACCCATGAGATGGACTTTGCTAGAGATGTAGCAGATCGTGTTATCTTCATGGATGAAGGTTTGATCGTAGAACAGGGTCCACCAGAGGAACTTTTTGGTAATCCCAAGGAAGAAAGAACCAAGCAATTTTTGGCTAGATATAAATCGGGGGTCTGACCCTAGAGTATTCAGGGTATTCGGGCAACTCCCAAATATACTTTGTTAGATTTAGCACTTACCTTTTGGGTAGGTGCTAAATCTTTTCTAAAGGAGAGTGCTCTAGGGTTCCAGTTCAGGAACGGCGTCCAATAGCAAATTCCCACAGCGGAACCTACAGATGCTAATATAAAGCCCCAGCGGCTCCCAAAGCCCTTTTTCTTTTGATTTTTTTCTATATTCATTTGAATAACTTCTAACTTTTTTTTAGGGAAAGTAAAATTAAGCATAAGAACACTAACTACAGGGACCGACCCTAAACTATTCTGAAAACAAGCATAAGAAAATTTAAATCATAAAGGAGAGAATACGTTATGAATTTGAACAATGAAACCAACAAACTTAGGACTTTTGTTTTAACTGATATTGAGAATGAACCAGATGATGCCATGTCAATGGTTCGCTTTCTTACTTATTCAAATCAATGGGATGTGGAGGGGCTTGTTGCTACTACCTCCGTTCATTTAAAGGATAAAACAGCAGCTTGGCGGATTAGGGAAATAGTAGAAGCTTATGGGGAGGTTCGTGATAACCTTGAAAAGCATGAACCAGGTTATCCTGATAGTGACTACTTGCTATCTATTATTGATGAAGGCTTACCTGTTTATGGGATGGAAGGTGTTGGGGAAGCGAAAGATTCTACTGGCTCTGAAAGGTTAATTAAAGCGGTAGATCGTGATGATGGGCGACCATTGTGGGTACTAATATGGGGCGGCGCAAATGTACTTGCCCAGGCACTTTGGAAGGTGAAAGCTACCCGTTCTGGGGAAGAATTAGATAAATTTGTTAGTAAAATACGTGTTTATGCTATTTCTGATCAAGATGATTCAGCCCCTTGGA
>DUUM01000343.1 GCA_012841565.1 Candidatus Epulonipiscium sp.
ACTAAGCCTTTATACGCGGAGCTTAGTAAGCTTAATCCTACTATCTCGGACTATCTCCGCAACAACGATTACATTAAGGCAGCCGACTACGTTAAAGACTTACCTAAGATGCATAAAGGTGGTAAGTCACTCTCCTATGGTGCTGTTGAAATGATGCCTGGGGAATTAACTTTTCCGCCTGATTTATCTGCTGGCTTAGAAAGGTTGTTCCCGCTGCTTAGCAATTTAGGTAGGAGCAATGTAAGGACCGAAAATACTTCATCTGTTACAAATGACAGAAGGATTACACAGAATTTCAATGCACCACTATTCAATTCAGAAAAAACAGTATTAGAAGATGATGTGGACGAAATGAGCTTTTCGAGAGAATTGAAGAGACAATTAGCTAACATGATTTAGGAATATGAGAAATAATTGGGGCAGGGGATATCCTGCTCCTTTTTTGATTACTTTTATCTTTTTCAATATACGGGAGGTTAGCAGGGGTTAGGCAGGGGAGTGCAAATCTTGACGGAAAATTTTTCCGTGAGAGGACACAAAAAGATGTTGCTAATATAGTAGCTTAGGACAAATTGTCCGAACCCAAGAAGATATAAAAAGCGAACTAGGTGTTTCAATGGGGCATCAGAATATCGAATTAACGATTGGGGCAAGTGGTTAGAAGAAAAGGTTGTTTTTAAAAAAAAGCACCGCCAACAACTTCATAAGGGTAGCAACGGAGTTTTCAAACTTCCAAGCGCTTGGAGATTTGACGCAAACGAAAGTATTTGCACTCTTATCACTTCCACAAGAAGATCGTGACGATTTCAAATTCATCAGCGTTGAGCAATTTGGAAAAATTATAGTATTTCATCAGTGGGACAAGCTTAGAGCGTGAGGCTTGCCACTAGGGTGAAGCTTGTTCGATATAAACACCTAAAACTATGTAATTGTACAACTAAAGATTAGAAGGCCTTAGAAGTCGTTTAAATTGATTGGAAGCTATTTATATGATTAACGATTCTAACCATGTATTACTTACAAGCAATTCTAACCCAAAAAATTTGGAGTGGATAAATAAGATCTAAGAAGTATTTTATACAACTAAGCACAAGTCTATGCTATAATAAGCAAGTAAAAATAAACCGCATAAGGGTGGTGCGGGGGTTGTATGTTACCCTCCAGAGGTTATGAATAGTAAACAATACTATGTCATAGGCGAAGGGGGTGTTATGGATGGACTATGTACTGATGATAATAGCGGTTTTAGCAATTATTCTTTATCCGCAAAAAGATACTTTTATTAATAAATTTAAGGTTAAAGCTAACTTAAAGGGAATAGAAGTTAATATAAGTACAAAAGAAAAAAACGGCCCACCCTACAAAAGTGACCGTTTTAATTCTGAAAAATAATTAAATTTTACTACTCATAACCCCAAACATAAAACATTCAGGAGCATCAGCGTTAGTAGCGCTGGTGCTTTCTTTATCTCTATTATACCGAAAATCTGCAAAATGTAAACATAGAAAAGTGAAACACATGCAATAAATAAATAATGGTAAGTAATTTATATACATTAATTCATATTTTGGGGCAGTATTTACTAACTATCTCTTTCAAACTCCATAATATCACCCGGTTGGCAATCAAGTGCACTGCATATTTTATTTATTATTTCAGTTGTAACAATTTCATTCTTCCCTAGTTTGGCTAATGTAGGTGCAGA
>DUUM01000344.1 GCA_012841565.1 Candidatus Epulonipiscium sp.
CTAGAGTGAATACAGCTATGGTAAGGGGGAAGGCTTGTGTGAATGTTGGAGTTATTCATCCAATAGAATCCTTTTGGCTATACTACGGACCAAATGATCAAACCCAGGCCATCAGGGACCAGATGGATGTAAATTATGAGAACCTAATGCAGTGGTTATTATATGGAACCATAGATTTTGACCTTATATCAGAAGCCCTTTTACCAGAACTTTGTAAAAAGGCTAGTATTCCACTTGAGCTTGGGGAAATGGAATATGATACCATACTAATCCCTGATTGTAGAACCCTAAGAAGTAGTACTTTAGAAAGATTAGAAAGCTTTGTAGATCAAGGTGGAAAGGTAATATTTGCAGGTAGGGTTCCAAAACTTGTAGATGCTAAGCCATCCAACCGTGCTATAAAGCTAGCTGAAAAGGCTAAGATAATAGGATTTAATAGGCAGGAAATGCTTGATTCCCTTAAGGAAGAAAGACTGATAGAAATACGCAAGGATAGTGGTAAATTATCAGATAACTTATTTTATCAGCTTCGAAAAGATACAGATTGTAAGTGGCTTTATATTTGCCATGTAAATAGAAAACGCAATCAGGTAGATACGCCTGAACCCTATAGGATTCAGATTAAAGGCCAGTGGAAGATAGAAGCTTATGACACATTATCAGGAAGGATATATGACTTACCTGCTGAATATGAAAAGGGGGAGACCTTCCTCTATTACACCATGTATCCAGAGGATAGTTTATTAGTAAAATTAATGCCCTTAGAGAAAGATATTGTGATTAACCGTGATAAGAGAATCAATCATCAATCATTTGATAGGTCAAAGCAAAAGAAAATCATTGATTTTACCCAGCCAGAAAGCTTTGATCTTTCTGAACCAAATGCATTGCTACTAGATTATGCATCGTATCAGTTTAATGATGGTCCTATCAAAGCGAAGGAAGAAATTTTAAGGTTAGATAATAAGATCAGAAGAAAACTAGGATACCCACTTAGAAGAGATGCCTATGCCCAACCTTGGAGGTTGCCAGAGACGGGAACGCCAAAGGATAAAGTAACTTTGTTTTATGAATTTAATTCGGAAATAGAAGTAGCAGATGTACTCTTAGCAATGGAAAGACCAGAAAATGCAAAGATCACTTTGAATGGTCAAATTGTAAAATCACAGGCAAGAGGGTATTATGTGGATTCCTTTATACACACAGTGTCATTGCCTAAAATAAACAAAGGAATCAATAAGCTTACTTTAGAAATACCATTTGCTAGAGAAACTAACCTAGAGAATATTTATATTTTAGGAAGTTTTGGAGTAGAGCTAAAAGGAAGAAGAGCAGATATTGTGGAATTCCCTAAGCAGCTTGAATTTGGGGATATAACCAGGCAAAGGCTTCCCTTTTACACAGGAAACTTAGATTATAATTTTACATTTGAATTAGAAGAAGAAAAAGAGTTAATCATATCCATTCCTCATTTTTCATCCCCTGTTTTAGAGATCTTTGTTAATGAGGAGTCTAAAGGCTTAATGGCATTTGCCCCTCATATGAAAAACATTGGAAGGTATGGAAAGGGGGAACATAGGCTAAAAGTTCGTGTCTATGGAAATCGCTTTAATGGCTTTGGAACCCTCCATAATTGTGATGATGAGTTTATGTGGTATGGGCCAGATTCTTATCGGACTGTAGGTAGTCAATGGAGTGAGAGCTATGGTGTTAGGCCAGTAGGAATATTATCAAGACTAGAATTAATAGAGCAAGAAAGTAATTAAACATAAAAAACCCCTGCCCTCATGAATGAGGAGCAGGGGTTTTTTATATTTAAGCCATAATTACCTTTAATGCAAAGGCGTGGTCACAAGGCTTTGTTGCAGGTAATGTAACAATTAACCCTTGTTCTGTTTGAGTAAACTTTAGCTCTTCAGGGGAACCAAGCAAAGATACAGACTTGATCGTATCACTTTGTTTTGATTTGCTTAAAGCATGAATTGTTAAGATTTGATCTTCAGGCCAACCTAAGGCAATGGCATAAACAGCATTTCCTTTAGCTGTAAAGCGAAAGTCCTTAGAGGTGAAAATATCTGAATCTATACCAGAAGCAATTCCGTCATTTTCTAGTTGGTTTTGAATATGATTGACATCATAGTTTGCATCTTCTACGCTAGTTGGTCCTTCAGCGGCAATACGATAAGGCCTTGTGCCGTAGATTGCATCTCCGCAGATTTTTAGCCAATCACCAACCCTATATAAGATTTCTTTTGCATCCTCGTGGAAAGACCCATCGGCTTTAGGTCCAACATTTAATAGCAGGTTTCCATTTTTAGCCACAATATCACAGAGTTGATGGATAATTTTTTGGGCTGATTTGTACTTAGGATCTTGAACGATAGACCAGGTAATATTATCTTCCAGCCTATCATCTGTTTGCCATGGGAAAGATTTAGCTGTTGAAAAACGGCCACATTCTATATCAAGAACGCCCATCTCGTCCGGAAAGTCCTCTTGTTTATAAGTAATAATCGTATCTTCTTGACCACTCTTATTATAATAAAAATCAGCAATATCATACCGGTATTCTTCGCCGATTATATTGGTCCGGCTATCAAAATAGATAACGTCTGGCTTGTAATTTTCTATAACTTCCACTACTTTATCTTTCCATGTTGTATTAAAGGCTTGGTCTGGTAATCGGTAAGGAGCATAGCGGCTAGTTTCTAATGGTAGGGCTTTCCCGTAATAAATTTCGTTTTCAGGAACATAAACATCCGCTTCAGGGTCTGATGACATAAACCATCCCCATAACCATTGATGATGAAAGGTAGCAAGTATTTTGATATCGCGTTTGCGAAAAGCATCTACACATTCTCCTACAACATCTCTTTTAGGTCCATAGTTAACACTATTGATAGGATTTACCTTACTATCCCACATAGAAAAATTATCAGCATGTTCCGTAACAGGACCAGCATACTTGGCACCTGAGCGAACGACTAGGTCAGCCCATTCCTTGGGGTCGAATTTTTCCCCTTCTAGCTTGTCATAAAAATCTTTATATCCAAATTCACTTAAGTTTCCGTAAGTTTCCACATGATGAATGTTTTGGGAAGAACCCTTGGCATATATATTTCGTGAATACCATTCGTTTTCACACGCTGGTACGCAGTAAGGACCCCAGTGAAAAAACAATCCAAACTTTGCATCTCGGAACCACTCCGGGGCTTCCCTTTTGACATTATCCCAATTTATTTTATTATTGTTCATGATATACCTCCTGTTGAATGAATAATTATGATGTTATATGTTGTTTGTAAAAAGAAACAATAGGAATATAGCTTACCTCATCTACGACAGGCGTAAATGTTGGATTTGCCTCCCAACCATGAGAAATGGTTGCATTTTCACTAAGGCTTCTTTCTAGTGTAATAAGAAGAATATTTGGCTCATCCTTACTAGCTTTAATAGATGCAATTGGCACAATGCCATTATCGTCTTGAATGAGGAATCCTAAATCATTATGTTTGCTTGTTGATACTAGAAGACTACGCCTAATATGATTAAAATGCAGTTTTATTGTATCATCCTCATAGGTTATTTTAGCTAATTCAGGGGCTAAAAATTTTGGCGTATTGTAAAGAACATAGCCACATATTTTAGCCATTCTTTCACCTAGCATTATATAGGAATGAGCATTGTTATGGATTCCATCAGAAAGTGTGCAATTGAGTGTTGGAAGAATATAAACACTAGGAATAGTTAAGGAAGCTTGCCTTTGGGCTTCTCTTACTATTCCCCAACCGTCATCATATTCGCCATCTAACTGCCGATTTAGCTGAAAAGTAAAAAAAGGAACTTCATAAGCTAATTGAGACCTTGTTTCCATAACAAAATGTTTAAAACTTTCAAAGTATGTATCTGCCAGCTCTGGTGTTGTGTCTGAGCATCCTTGATACCATAAGATGCCTGCAACTTTGCCGCCACATTCCTTGATCTTTGTCATCATGTTGGCAAACAAGTCCCCATCTTGCAAGTTGTTCCACCTACTAATAGGAGAACCACCAAGTGCAGTAGATATAAAACCTACCGGATAATGGGAGAGTTTATGAAGGCTTTTCCCAAAAGATAAATAAGGGGATACACCGGAAACACCCATTTCTGCATTAACATCATCTGCAGCAAAGGTAGATTCATTCATAGGATGACTACATAAGTCCCAAGTTCTACGATTTCTATAAAGATGGATTAAAGGCATAGGAGGATCGTAAGCAGAATCCCTGCCATAGCCAGAAGAATTGGATTGGCCGGCGATGACAAAAAGATCCCCAACTCCAATATGAGATCTGATATCTCCCCGAAAGATCCATCCTAAGTCTGGGGTGGTACTAATGGTATCTAAACCAGTTTCAATTCTATACAATCCGCCGGCTGGGACAGATAGCTGGATGTCCCAGGTGCCACTGGTCATATTCTTATCTAAAGAATAATTTGTTTTTGTCCATGGGATGAGCTGAGAATTATCATCTTCTCTCATAACACGAATCATAGGTGAGGCAGTTTTAACACCTACATCTATTGCAGCCACGGGGATAATATAGGTACCCGAGAAATTTAAGATTGCAGCCCCGTGATCATGCTGGACAATCTGCCAATCCATTACCCCATTTTCTATAAAAACACCATGCATAGTAAACTCCTTTTATTTGTAGTTTTTGTATAATTCATTTTGCCTATTAATATATTCGTCTAAACCATTGTCATAATAAAATTGTAATTGTGCTTCCCAACTTTTTATGGGGTCCTTTTTACTAATAATAATCCTGGTTAAATCATCAAGGACAGATTCTGCATTAAATAGTTCAGTGGATTCTTTTGGCATGAGTAAAAAGTGATAGGGGCGAGAAATCTGTAGGGTATTTTCTTTATTCCATAATAATGAACCATTAGATAGTTCAAGGGAATTTTTTCCATATCTCAGATAGTTAATCTCACTTAGCTCAAAATCGTTCCACGACCCCCCCCAAGAGGCTAAGGTTGACAAAAGAATTAAAGAAGGATACTTATCTTCTAAAACTGCCACTAATGTAGAATCACCTAGATTTAATAAAGAGCGATACTCCCCATCCTTATAATCATAATCAATACCTTCCATTCCATAATGGGTTAATGCCCAGCCTTCGTCGGAGAGCAGGTAATCAAATAAGTATAAAATACGTTCCATTTTTTCTTCATCTACAGATGAGGATATTAATGTTTCAGACCAAAACAAATTACTACTGTTGCTATATAAGTTACCATCAGGGGCTGGGAAAATATTAAGTAGTGTGACAGACTCATCAAAGGCTTTATCCTGGCAAGCATTCCAGCGCTCTTCTATATCCATAATGTTAGAAGGAGTAGACTTATATTCTAAGGCACCTAATTTACCATGTATAAAATCATCCACTGCATCATTAGATTTTTTTATATAAAAATCAGGATCTAATCCCCCCTTTTGATAAAGGTTATGGAAAGTTGAGACCACTGATTTGAAGTTTTCAGTTATATAAGTAGGAATGTACTTACCATCTTTTTCTATCCATGAAAAAACGTTACATTCAGGTGCAACACCTAATAATAGCCACTTTCCAAGGGCAATACGGCTATTTACATTATACCCCAATGTGTCGTCTTCTCCGCTGTTGTTAGGGTCGTTATTAGCAAAGGCAGTAACAAGGTTAATAAATTCATCTAAATTTGCAGGAGCTTTAAGATTTAAGTTTTCCATCCAGTCTTTCCGAATAAGCATACTAGCATCTGAGGATCCTAATATTGGATCATGAAAAGATATCCTAGGAATGGTATAAATACTGTCCTCAATGTTAAGTAGGGGTTCTAGCGATTTAATCTCCTTAGACAGATTAGGGAATTTACTTAAATCGTTAGGGATACTCCTAATTTGCTTATTATCGATTAAACGATGTAATAAGGAAGAGTCGTTGCTATCTGTTGAAGATATAGTTAAGTTTGCATGTATATCCGGTAAATTATTGGTTGCACTTAGGATACGGTAGCGTTCCTTATAATTGGACCAATCAACTAAAACAGGATTGATTGTAATGTTAAATAATTCTTCTATATAATTTAAAAGTTCATCTTTTTCCTGGGCATTTACCATATTGTCAATATTCCAGTATCCGACGCTAATAGTTAAATGTTCATCAAAAGAAACATGCTTTAAGTGGTCAGGAATATTGATAGAGCCATGAATATCATTTAAATTATTAGAACAGCCAGTTGAGAGGGTTAAAATTAATAATAAACATACAATGTATCTCATATCCCATTCCTTTCATGTTTTTTATAAATAGATGTATTTTCTATGGGATAACTATCTGGCTTAGCACGATATTGTGTTGGGGTTACCCCAATTGCCTTTTTAAATACTTTAGCAAAATAAAAATAATCTCGGTATCCAACAGCAGTAGCAATGTTTGAAATCGGCATATTAGTAGTCCGTAAAAGATTCATTGAATGCTGCATTCGTAAGTTTGTTAAATGTGAAATAAAAGTATCTCCTACTTCTTGGTGGAAAAGTTGGCTAACATAGTTTGAATTAATGGAACAAATATCAGCTAAGGTTTGGATAGAGATATCTTCATTATAATGTTGGTAGATATAATCAAGCATAGATTTCACAAGGGTGTTATTA
>DUUM01000345.1 GCA_012841565.1 Candidatus Epulonipiscium sp.
CTCACAGAAATAAAAACACAAGCAGCGTGTCAACTATGAAGATTTTAATACTTTGTACAGGCAATAGTTGCCGTAGCCAAATGGCACATGGTTTCTTACAGTCATTTGCTCCTTCATGGACAGTAGAGTCAGCAGGCACAAGAGCGAGTGGGAAACTTAATGTTAAAGCTGCTGAAGTAATGAAAGAAGCAGGAATTGATATTTCACATCACACATCGGATAGTGTTGAGAAATATTTGGACGATGAATGGGATTATGTAATTACTGTTTGCGGTGGAGCTAAAGAAACCTGCCCTATGTTTGCTGGAAAAGTGAAACATCGGTTACATATAGGTTTCGATGATCCATCAGACAAAACAGGTACTCCCGAAGAAATCCATGCTGACTTCGTGAGAGTGAGAGAGCAAATAAAAGAAGCATTTTATAATTTCTACATTAAAATAAAAGAAGATAATGAGCAATAAAAAAATGGGGTTCTTAAATAAGAACTTAACACTTTGGATATTTTTAGCAATGGCTATCGGTGTTGGTTTAGGATACTTTATTCCCTCCTTTAGTGGCTACATAGATGCCATGTCAAGTGGAACGACAAATATTCCATTGGCAATTGGGCTTATATTGATGATGTATCCACCTCTGGCAAAAGTTGATTACAAACTTCTTCCGAAGGTGTTTACTAATACGAAAGTATTAACAACCTCTTTAATCCTAAATTGGATTATAGGACCAATCTTGATGTTTGTCCTAGCAATTATATTCCTGCATGATTATCCTGAATATATGGTTGGTGTTATTTTAATAGGATTAGCACGCTGTATAGCAATGGTTTTAGTTTGGAACGATTTGGCAGAAGGGAATACGGAATATGGAGCAGGGCTTGTGGCTTTGAACAGTATCTTCCAAGTATTCTTCTACAGTTTCTACGCATGGTTATTTATCACAAAACTACCTCCATTGTTAGGCTTTGAAGGAGCAATCGTAGAAATTTCGATAGGAACGATAGCTGAAACAGTTGGTATATATTTAGGTATTCCATTCTTGATGGGTATTCTGAGCCGTGCAATATTGGTAAAAGCGAAAGGCAAACAATGGTATGAAGAAAAATTCATTCCTGCTATATCTCCAATAACATTAATAGCATTGCTATTTACTATTGTATTGATGTTTAGCTTGAAAGGAGAATTAATTGTTCAGATTCCGATGGATGTAGTAAGAATCGCTATTCCACTTATTATCTATTTCACATTAATGTTCTTCATTAGCTTCTTTGCGAGTAAGGCAGCAGGAACGTCTTATGACCAAAATGCGTCAATCTCATTTACAGCAACAGGTAATAATTTTGAATTAGCTATAGCAGTGGCTATTGGAGTATTCGGTTTACATAGCGGACAAGCTTTTGCAGGAGTAGTAGGTCCATTGGTTGAAGTACCCGTATTGATCGCATTGGTAAGCATATCTCTTTGGTTAAAACGGAAATATTATAATAACGAATTACAACCCAAATAAATTTAACAAATGAAATTAAGAAATCTATTACTTGTTGCGTGCATTGCTTTGTTTGCAATATCATGTAACAGCAAAGGGCAAACAGAAAAAGCTGAAATAGTAGAAGTAGCCCTTACAACGAATGTCGTTGATGCTTCTACCACCTATGTCTATTACTTCCATGGGAAACAGCGTTGCAAGACTTGCATAGCAGTTGGCGATTTAACAAAGAAAACGATTGAAGAGACTTTTGCAGACAATGATAAGGTCAAGTTTGTAGAAGTAAACACAAGTGAGAAAGAGTTTGCTGACTTGGTGGAAAAGTATGAGGTATCTTGGAATGCTCTAATCATAGCAAAAGGAAATCAGTCTATTGACCTAACAGAGCAAGCATTTGCAAATGCTATTAACTCTCCTAAGGTATTGGAACAGTTGATCAAGGATGAAGTCAATAAAAACATCTAATAAAGCATGGAGTTCCTACAGCAATTAGTTGACAATTCGGATATTCCGATACTGACAGCTTTTATACTTGGTTTAATGACTGCACTTAGTCCATGTCCTTTGGCTACCAATATAACAGCAACAGCCTACCTAAGTAAAGATATTACAGAAAAAAGAAGAGTCTTATTTAATGGTATCTTTTATACTTTGGGACGTACATTTAGTTACACTGCCTTAGGCTTAATCTTCTATTTTGGAGCAAGTAAATTTCAGGTGGCAAAACTACTGCAAAGTGTCGGCGGAATATACTTAGGAATTGGTTTAGTTATTATAGGAATATTGATGCTTGACTTTATCAAAATCAACATTCCTGGACTCAATAAGATCAATCAAAAAGTAAGCCAAAAGAATATGAAGAAAAGCTATTTGAATGCTTTCTTATTGGGAGTATTGTTCGCTTTAGCTTTCTGTCCGTATAGTGGAGTATTGTACTTTGGAGTACTTATTCCTATGACTATATCTAGTCCTACTGGTTTATTACTCCCTCCAATATTTGCTATCGCAACTGGCTTACCTGTAATAATCATTGCTTACTTACTTGCATATAGCATGTCGAATGTTGGAAAATTCTATAATAAGATGAAAACCTTTGAGGTCTGGTTTAGAAGAATAATCTCAAGCATCTTCATTATTGTAGGGCTATATTATATTATCGTAAACATATAAAACAAGAAAATGGAAATAATAATATTAGGTACAGGATGTGCCAAGTGCAAAACAACATTTGATGTTGTACAGTCAGCTGTAACAGACTCAGGCATAAATGCCACTGTAAGTAGAGAAGAAGATATTCTTGAAATAGTGAAATACAATATCATGTCTCTACCAGCTGTAGTGGTAGATGGAGAGGTTAAAATAAAAGGTTATGTACCATCGAAAGACGAGGTATTAAAAATTATAACAGAATAAAATATAAATATTATGACAGATTTTAAATTAGACACTAGAAAAGAAATGAAGATATACGACCCTGCACTTTGTTGTCCAACAGGATTGTGCGGAGTAAATATCGATCCTGAGTTGATGCGTATAGCAGTTGTTATAGAAACATTGAAGAAAAAAGGTATTCCTGTAGAGCGTTTCAACCTGCGTGATAACCCTCAAGTATATGTGGATAACAAAACAATAAATGACTGTTTGATGAATGAGTCGGCAGAGGTTTTTCCAATTACTACACTTGATGGTGAGATCGTTTTGAAAAAGACTTACCCAAGCAATGCACAAATATCTGAATGGCTAGATGTGCCTGAAGCAGAACTTATCCTAAAAAAATAAACTAAAATATTACTGTAAAAACAATGATTATTCTATCTCTTAAAATGGATAGAACAGGGCTTTTACAGCTCAATAAAAAATATAAACATGAAAAAAATGAAACTTTATAATCCATCTAATGAGAACTTTACCAAGTATATTTTCTTTACAGGAAAAGGTGGAGTAGGTAAAACTTCAATAGCTTGTGCTACTGCAACTAACTTAGCCGATAGTGGAAAAAGAGTGCTACTCGTAAGTACTGACCCTGCATCTAACTTACAAGATGTATTTGATATGCCGCTAAATAATAAGGGAACAGTGATAAAAGAAGTTCCTACCTTGACTGTTATTAACTTAGATCCTGAACAAGCTGCGGCAGAATACAAAGAATCAGTAATTGCCCCTTACAGAGGGAAATTGCCCGAAA
>DUUM01000032.1 GCA_012841565.1 Candidatus Epulonipiscium sp.
GGCGAAAAGGAAGTAAAAAATAATAAATACGCTAACAGCATTAAGAGGAAATAATCTTAATGCTGTTTTTTTATGTGGAAATATATGCTATAATAGAACATATGTTTGAAAGGAGCGGACAAAACAATATGGAACAAAATAGAATATATGTAGCAATTGATTTAAAATCCTTTTATGCTTCTGTAGAGTGTTTAGAACGGGGACTGGATCCCCTCACTACTAATTTAGTAGTAGCAGATGCTAGCCGAACACAAAAGACTATTTGTCTTGCTGTTTCTCCCTCTCTAAAAGCATACGGCATACCAGGCCGGCCTAGATTATTTGAAGTGGTCAGGAAGATGAAACAAGTGAATGCTAGAAGGATATATAAAGGTCCCCGAACACCCGTTTCTTACATAACGGCACCCCCACGCATGGAACTTTATATGGACTATAGTACGAGGATTTATAATGTCTATTTAAAATATGTGGCACCAGAAGATATTCATGTTTACTCAATTGATGAGGTCTTTATTGATATTACAAACTACTTTACACTATATAAACTGACGCCATACGAAATAGCTAAGATGATGATTAAAGATGTATTTAAAACCACAGGCGTCACTGCCACAGTTGGAATCGGAACTAATTTATATCTTGCTAAAGTTGCAATGGACATTCATGCAAAAAATATAAAACCAGATAAAGATGGTGGGCGTATTGTAGAATTAGATGAAATGGCCTACCGGAAATCCCTATGGACCCACCATCCCATTACTGATTTCTGGAGAGTTGGCACAGGTTATGCTGCCAAGTTAGAGGCCAATGGAATATATACCATGGGTGATATTGCAAGATGTTCTATTGGCAAAGCAAATGAATATTATAATGAAGATTTACTCTATAAGCTATTTGGTATTAATGCAGAACTACTGATTGATCATGCATGGGGCTGGGAACCCTGTACAATGGCAGATATAAAGTCATACAAGCCAAAGTCAAATAGCATAGGTTCAGGGCAAGTTCTTCATGAACCATATACCTTTGAAAAAGCAAAATTAATCGTAAAAGAAATGACAGATCTTCTCGTTTTAGATTTAGTAACTAAGCGCTTAGTAACCAATCAGATGGTTTTAACAATAGGCTATGATATTGAAAACCTTAACAATGATGGGAACAGGAAACCTTATCATGGTGAGATAAGCATAGACAGCTATGGGAGGAAGATTCCAAAACAGGCCCATGGCACGACAAATTTAAGCCAGCAGACATCATCTACAAGGCTTATTATGGACGCAGTAATAGCGTTATTTGATCGTATTGTAGATGAAAACTTATTAATTAGAAGGGTTACCATTACAGCCAATAATGTCATTTTGGAAGATAGGATTGTTAAAGATTCTTATGAACAGCTAGATCTGTTTTTGGATTTAAAAGCTGCTAAAGAAAAAGAAGAAGCATTAGAAAGAGAGAGAAAGCTACAAGAGTCGGTTATTCAGTTAAAGAAGAAATATGGCAAGAATGCTATTTTAAAAGGAATGAATTTTGAAGAAGGAGCGACAACTATTTCTCGTAACAAGCAGATTGGAGGACATAAGGCGTGAATAATCCATATGAAGATATTATAAACTTACCCCATCATAAGTCAAGTAAACACCCTCATATGCCTAGGCATAGCCGTGCTGCACAGTTCTCTCCTTTTGCAGCTCTAACTGGGCATGGTGATGCTGTTCGTGAGGTGGCTCGTGTAACAGATAAAAAAGTAGAACTAGATGACGATATAAAGATAGATTTAAATAAAAGGTTACATATTATACAAGAATATATAGATAAAAAGCCAGAAGTTTCAATTATATACTTTCAAGAAGATCATTTAAAAGAGGGTGGTAGCTATGTAATAGCTAGTGGCTATGTAAAAAAGATAGATGAATATGAAGGGTTAGTCGTGATGGGGGATGGGAGAAAAGTATTAATTAGTGATATGATTGAAATTGACTGCGCGTTATTTGCTAGCTTAAGATATGATTAATAAGGTGTTTTATAAATATAAAATCAAGAAGGGATTAACAATGACTAATATTAAGGATTTATTTAAACACATATTAAGTAAGCAATTCATCATTTTAACGGTTATAGTTGCATCATTATTAGGCGTTACAGGATGCAGTTCGCCTACTATGGCCACCATAGAGGAGGTTGTAGAAGAAAAAGAAAACAAGCCCGAAACTGAGCCAGCCAAGGACTTAGCAAATGAATTAGAAGATGACTTAGAAAATAAATTAGAAAACGAACCAGATGAGGAAGATGTGCTGCAAAGTGACCCCTTTGAAGGATACAGACTGATTGAAGTAGATGGTGGCAATCAATCCGGGCATAGAGAAGCTAATGTTGTGGTTAACATTGGATTTGGAGACAGAGAATATTATGGCTATACCAATGAATACGGCCAATTAGTTAAAGTAACGGCCCAAGAAATCATCCTACAAGATGATAAGACTGAGCCAGTCCTTGCCAGTGGACGATATTATTCAGATGAAGCAAAAGTGCCAGGTGTTGAAAGCCCAAATCTAGATGAGGGGCATGTGATAGCAGATTCCCTAGGAGGCGTTTCAAATGCTTATAATATAACCCCGCAAAACAGTACACTAAATAGACATGGTGATCAAGCATATATGGAAAAAACCATTAGAAGCGCTGGTGGCTGCACAGATTTTACTGCGGTCATCACCTACCCAAATACCACCACACATATACCAAGCCATTATAGTTATACATATACCATTAACGGAAATGAGATTAATGATGAGTTTGATAATGTCAATCCAGATGAAGTCAATGATGAAATGGGCCTAACGTCGCCAATTGAAAAAGAAAAAGTGACGGCACTAAGTACTGGGATAGAAATTACAAAACTTGATAAAAAAGCGGAGTATATTATTATAAAAAATTCAAATCCTAGCCCGGTTGACCTTACAGGCTGGAAGATACTATCTGTTCGGGGAAACCAGTCCTTTAGATTTCCAGCATTTAATTTGGAACCCAATGTTTCTGTTAAGGTTGGTGATTCACAGAAGAATCCAGATGTAGATTTTCACTGGTTAGATGGTAATGGCACATGGAATAACAGCAAAAGTGATCCGGCGGAGTTGTATAATCAAGAGAGTGAACTGGTCGATCGGTATAACGATTAGGATTAAGAGACCAAAGTTAGAACACTATATGGAGAAGTTTTGTAGAAGCGCCGCCAGGGATTCGGGACCCTAGTGGCGCTATATTTGTGCGCCAAGCATGGGCAGGAACTAATCGGTGAAAGCCCATATGAGGTTAATTACAATATATAAATGATTCAGGTGGGCATAGACCCTCAAAATTATATAAGTTTAATCCAAGCAATAACATTGAATAAATAAAGGAGTGTGTTGTTATGTTAGGTTTTAGATTTGCGAAATTCCAACCCAATCAATATGTTTTGAGGTACAAGAATGGAAATATTGTATGTTAGTAGAAATGGCTCAGTGCTACAATGTAATTAAAAAGCTTAATAAGCATAGTGAATAATTATTAAAAATTTGTAAATAATTAATACTTAGCTATTATTTAGAATAGGGCAATCGATTTATAAAGGAGAATTCTATGTTATTAATTAAAAACGCAAGAATACTAACAATGGCAGGAGTAGATTATGACCATGGGATATTTTAATAAAAGGGGGGAAAATCGTAAAAATAGATAATAACATCAGCATAACCAAGAATATTACTGAAATAATTGATGCACGCAACTGTTTAGTGATGCCAGGGATTATTGAAGCTCATTGTCATATTGGCATTATAGAGGAAAAGAAAGGTTCAGAGGGTGATGATTGTAATGAAATGACTGAACCGATTACACCCTACATTAGGGCACTAGATGCCATTAATCCTATGGATTCAACTTTTCATAAAGCGCTAAGTGCGGGGATTACAGGCGTAATGGTCGGGCCAGGAAGTTCAAATATAGTAGGGGGGCAGTTTGTTTTTATCAAAACACATGGGAGAGTAATTGATAATATGGTTGTTCTTGAGCCTGCTGCCATGAAAGTTGCCTTTGGAGAGAACCCAAAAAACACTTATAATAACGCAAACAAGATGCCAACGACGCGTATGTCCATGGCTGCACTTTTGAGAGAAGAATTATTTGAAGCTAAAAAATATATTAGAAATAAGAAGGATTCTGAGCATTCTGGTGAAAGGTTTAATGAAGAATTCAGGAAAGAATGTTGGTTACCTGTATTTGCTAAAAAGCTTCCTTTAAAAGTACATGCTCACAGAGCAGATGATATTTTAACAGCAATTCGTATAGCCAAAGAATTCGATTTAAAAATAACAATTGACCATTGTACAGAAGGACACTTAATTGCAAAAGAAATAAAGGAATCAAAATTCCCAGTAATTATTGGCCCAACATTATCATCAAGAAACAAAATAGAAACTCAGAACTGTGATTTTAAAACAGCAGGTATACTACACAAGGAAGGTATAAAGGTAGCCATAACAACTGATCATCCAGTTACTAGAATACAAGATTTAGCTATTTGTGCTGGATTTGCAGCCAAAGAAGGATTGGGTATTGAGGAGGGGCTTAGGGCCATTACTATAAATGCAGCTGAAATATGTAATGTTTCTCATAGGGTAGGAAGTATTGAAGTAGGAAAAGATGCTGATATTGCAATTTTTGATGGAAACCCCATGGAGGTATTTACAAAAACCTTATATTCTATAATTGATGGTGAAATTGTCTATAGGTTAGAAGATATAAAATCTTAAGTCATACCATAATAGACTAATTTTAATTTTTCGATCTTATGGATAAAGTGGTAACAAATGCAGTTTAATGCTGCTTTGTTGCCACTTTAATAAAAATATTGATAGATTAGTTGTTTTGTTATTATTGTTATTGTTTTGGTTATTTTTATTGGGTGAATGATATTTATTAGTTTGGGAGATAATACAAATATAATAAACGATAGAAGGAGAAATATTAATGAACCCATTTGAACAAAAACCAATGAAGATGAATGATGGAATAATGGATTGGGCAACCATTTATCCCAAGCCATATTGTAAGCGAACAGTGGATCCATATACTAGGCTCCGCGTTATATTAATGAATGGAATTGAAGTGGGGTCTACAACTTTTAAGCATCAGTTCCACCGTAGTTGCACAAATAATGATTTAAGGCGGGAACTAGCCCTGAGCCGTCGCATAGAACAGCAGCAGCAAAAGTGCATTGACTGGCTATCACCGATTGATGAGACGCAACTGGAAGTAACTATAGGTTATGAACATCTCGCCGTTGATCTGACAGCATGGCTAGCGCAAAATGAGCCAAATCCTTATGTCAAACAAGCCCTAGATTTTGCTCTTCTAGAAGATTTTGATCACTTGTATCGTTATGCTAACTTACTCGAACTAGATACACAGATTCCAGCTCAGGATATCGTAAAAGGCTATGTAGATATTACACCAGGTCGGCCAACCATAGCAGAACACCGATATCCTTTTGATGACGTTAAGAATCCCGTAGATTTTGCAACGGCAGATATACAAACTAAGCTTAACACCCTCATTATTACTATGGCGGAACAACAGACCATGAATTTCTATATGAATGTTGGTAGCATGTACTATAACGACATAGGACGTCAACTTTACCAGGAGATCGGCATGATAGAAGAACAGCATGTGAGTCATTACGGTTCTTTAATTGATCCTAAATCTACCTGGTTAGAGAAAATGCTTCTGCATGAGTATATGGAATGCTATCTTTACTACTCTTTCTATGAGGATGAGGCAGATCCTAATATTAAGTCTATTTGGGAGATGCATTTAGAACAGGAGATTGCCCACTTACACAAGGCAGCCCAACTACTATCTCAGTATGAAAACAAACAGTGGGAACAGGTGATACCAGGAGGAAAATTCCCTAAACTGTTACACTTTCACGATACAAAGGATTATGTACGCCAAGTGTTAGGGGAACAAGTTCTGTTAACGGCTAACAAAGAAGGTTATGTAAATATTCAAGATCTACCTAAGGATCATGATTATTTCTTCTATCAAGATCGTCTGAATCATAATGTTAGTGCAGTCCCTAGTCATGGGGTTATTGAGAAGCATCAAAAATTATTCAATACTGACTATCGTGGTGAGTCTAAACAAAATCCCGTTGAAGCACTTAGAGATAGAACCGTGGATAATACGAGCATAGGACGGATACCACAAGTATAATCAGTAGCAAGGCTTAGGCTGATGCCCAATGTCATTAAGTAAAGATATTAGAAGCTAAATAAAGAACAGAGTATGTTA
>DUUM01000033.1 GCA_012841565.1 Candidatus Epulonipiscium sp.
ACAGCTTGTGGGGAATTTAGTATTATTAAGGGTGAAACCGTATCATAAGTAAAAATAATTGAGTAGTTAGAGCTTATATGGTATAGAAAAGTAGTATATTAGATACAATTTTCGAGAATACTATCAAGAGGTAAACTACAAGTTGAGAAATTACTAGAAATAATCTTTGTGCAACAAAAATGAACGGTATGGTATAATAGGACTAGAAGGCTCATCGGAGCATACTTATATTAGGAGGAGACAATGGCATTTAAGATTGATGATATAAGGAACCTATTAGAAGAAGATAAGATACAGTGGAGTGGGCATGTTTTAGCAAGAATGCAGCAAAGGGAAATAAGAGTTGCAGATGTTATAGAAACAATATCATCTGGAGAAATCATAGAGTATTATGAGTCCGATTATCCATATCCTAGCTGCCTTATATTAGGAAGTTCTAAGGATGGTAAGAAACTGCATATAGTATGTGCCTTGGGTAAGGGAAGCATGTGGATGATAACAGCATATTATCCAAATACGATTGAATGGTTAGAAGATCTTAAGACCAGAAGGAGGTAAAGTTATGAGCTGTGCTTTATGTAAGGGGAATTTAACAACAGGAAAAGTGAATCATATTATTGATTTGGGAAATGGAATTATTATTATTAAGGATGTACCTGCTAATATTTGTAATCAATGTGGAGAATATTATGTCGAGACACAAGCAGCGATTAAGCTAGAAGAGATTGTAGACGAATTAAGAAAAAATAGAGCAGAAGTTCTCATCATTAACTTTAATGAAATGGTAGCATAGTAAATGTAATTAATAATAGAAAATCACTCCACTATTAAAAACTATGGTGGAGTGATTTTCTGTTTTATTAGCGATGTACTGGTAGGTATAATTTAGTTGAAATTTAAAATGCTCCGGTGCAGTAGATAGGATAACCATACCATAAGTAACGGAGTATTCGGAACAAAGCACGGGATGAAACTAGAGTGGAATGTAATAGATAATGAAGCTAATCTTATATTCCAAGGCGGTGGTACAGGTGAAACAGTTTATAAGTTTAAAGCGGGAGATAAAGTAAGGATTAAGGCGATACCAGAACCAGGCTTCTACAACTAACTATATTGTAGCGATGAACACAATTGATCATTCACTTGTTACAGAATATACATCTTACGACATGATTGGCTTAGAAAGAGATATAAGAGATATTATAATCACTACTGTGCCAAAAAACAGCCTCACTGGTAGTTCTACCAGGCAAATTACCCTTAAAGAATATATAGGGAAAGATAGAAACGCCTCTGTTCCTCAACTATGTTCTAATTGATGGTCAGGGGAATCCTACAAGTGAAATAGAAGTCTTGAAAGATTTTAAATTATCTAAGGGGCAACCAGTAGTGGTGGACAATAAGGTAACTTGGTATGTTGATAAAAAGGGCATGCGAACATTTTACACGATACCACTATAAAATCATATCCCATTTTTGATGCAGGACCATGGCTTATTACTCAAAGATGGAAAGAACATTGTTGGAAAGTCTTATACGCCAGGAGTTACAGGGATTTTAATTTTAATGAAACTAAATAGATAAGACTAAAATAAAGAGTAATTGCATTAATCCTGTGATTGCTCTTATTTTTTCGTAGAAAAATATGAGAGTAGTTTTCTAATTATTCTGTGATATGGCAATAAATGCAGACAATTTAGGCTTTCTACTAATTTTAAAATTAAACCACCTGCCTTGAAGAGGGTGAGAAAGCTAAAAGACGCTAAAAATTCGATATTTCAAAGAAAATATTTTTTAGCCCAGAATAATGGCAAATAATGTTGCATTAGGTGGACTATAGTGTATAATTAATATGGGTAAATAATTGTATATATTTAGTTTAAATTAAGTATTAACAATATTTTGTATAAAATATAACACAAGGGGGATTATGTATGAAAAGAAAGAACATAAAGAAAGCAATATCTATGGTTTTAGTAATACTTATGTCTTTTTCTAGCATGGTATTCGCAACAGGTGGGGATTACACCGAGCATTGGGCAGAAGAAGCAATTAAAAGTTGGATAGAAATGGGATACATAAAAGGATATCCAGATGGTAGTTTTAAACCTGAAAATGAGATTACAAGGGCGGAATTTATAGTTATTGTAAATAGATCATTTGGATTCACAGAAGAAGCAGAAGTAACATACAAAGATGTAACATCATCTCATTGGGCATATAATGAATTCAAAAAAGCCAGTGCAGCAGGTTATATTGGTGGGTTTGAAGATGGAACACTTCGTCCAAATAATAAAATATCAAGACAAGAAATGGCCGTTATTATCGCTAGGTTATTAGGCGCCAACGAAGCACTAAATAGTGAAGCGTTTTTAGGCTTAGATGATATTAATGATATCCCAGAGTGGAGTGCAGGAGCAGTGAGTGCACTTGTTGACAAAGGCTATGTAAGACTTAGATACGGAAATTCTTTTGCATCAAGATTACCAGCAACAAGAGCAGAAGTAATTGATTCGCTAAACAATAGTTATTTAAGTCTTGCTACTGTTCAGTACAACGAGGCTGGCATATATGGAGCTGGCATTGTCAATGGAAACGTAGCAATTAACGTAAAAGATGTAATGTTAAAAAACACAACCATAACAGGAGACCTTATTATAGGAGAGGCTGTTGGAGATGGAAATGTATTTCTCGATAACGTTGATGTAAAAGGAGATACCATCGTAAAAGGTGGTGGAATGAATAGTATTATGATTACAGATTCGAATATTTCGAATCTTATTATCGAGAAAAAAGACGGCAAAGTAAGAATTTTAGTTAAAGGTAACACATATGTTAGTAACATTGATATGCAATCAGGCGGAAAGCTTGAATCAAGCAGTCTGAGCGCAGATAATTTCGGATATGTTGTTGTAGGAGAGAATATATCATCCGGAGAACCTATTATTTTGGCTGGTAACTTCAAAAGTGTAGAAGTTCGAACAGGTAATAATGACATTAGGGTACAAAGTGGGACAATAGCAAATCTTGAAATATCTAAAACAGCTAAAAATGTAGCAGTTTATCTTGCGGCGGGTGTTAAAGTAGATAGAGTAGACATAAACGTAGCAGCACATATAGATGGAAGAGGTAAAATCGGCACAGCATTTGTCAATGTAAATAATATAAAGTTAACAGCAGAGGCAAATAGAATTATTAAGGCTGCTGGGGTGGATAAGGCAAAACCTAGTAGACCAAGACCTAGTAGGCCTAGTACTGATGGCGGAGAAGATAATCCTCCGGAGCCAGTAAAAGTAGCAGTAAAGGATATTACGGTTACAAGCGATAAAGATGCAACAACCATAACCACAAATAAAGGGTCTTTACAAATGAGTACAAAGGTCATGCCTGATAATGCTAGTAATAAGGCAGTAATCTGGTCAACAGAGCCAAGTAGTATCGCAACCATTAATCAATATGGTTTACTAACAGCAGTAGCTGATGGAACAGTAACTGTAAAAGCAACAGCTAAGGATGGTTCTAGAGTTGTTGGGAGTAAAGTAGTTACGGTTAGTGGTCAGGAAGAAACAGCAGATCCCGTAGAAGACCTTACAGTTAAATCAATAAGTAGTTATGATCCTATCAATATTAAAGTTGGAGGAGCATATACACTACCAACGAGTAATGATATTACATTAAGCGATGATAGTGTAACGGCAGTGCCAGTAACATGGGATGAGACGGGTGTTAAAGTAAATGTAGCAAGCACATATGAAGTAAAAGGAACATTAGATGTATCTGGGCTAGCAAATGTTGCTG
>DUUM01000346.1 GCA_012841565.1 Candidatus Epulonipiscium sp.
AACAAATTGGCTTGTTGTTTGCCAGTCAATTTGTATTTTTCTTATTGAGGATTTGTTTTTTGTTGGCAAAAATCCCCCATCATCTTTGTAATCCCATGTTTTATTTACAGAAACCGTTTGATAGGAAAAATCAAAATCATTTGGGGTTAATCCCAAAGCTTCAGAAAATCTCATCCCCGTTTTTGCAAGCAATAGAATTAACCAATCCCATTAGACATAATAACAGGGTACGAGCCCGCTTCTATTTCACTAACAGGCAAATCAAAATCACGCTGTAAAGGTGCAATATCTATAAGCTTACGCTGTTCCTAATAGAAAGTGGAAATGGCACTGTATTTAACAGTGCCATTTCCACTTTCTATTTTATATCATTCAATTATATTTTTTCTTAACTTCCATAAGCCATTCAGGTAAGGCTTTATTTAACAAGATCATGGTATGTTCCAATTGGTTCCTTGCTTCTTGTTTTGCAGCCTTACTAAAATCAACACTCTCTGATAGCTCAGAGATATAGGGTATAACATCTTCCCGAACAATAGAAAAGCGATCTACTGATTTGGATAACAATGATTTATCTATACCCCAGTCTTGTGCAAATGTCTTTACTTCCTTTTCCACTTTTTCTTTTTTCCAATTATCAAATAACTCATCAAAACTTAAATCGCTTGATAAATTGCCAGGAACTAATTCTGTTTCTACGAATTCTATTAATAGTTTTGCCTGTTCATCTTCACCCATATCACTTAATTCTTGAATCTCTTCGTATATTATTCTTAAGGTTTCTCCATCTACTGTTTGAATTCCCTTATCTCTTTTAACTCTAGAACCTATTAAACTCAGGATATGATTTGCATCTATTACCTGTGTTCCTGATAGTTTTGTCTTCCCAGCTAAAGGAATAACAGGTTCATCTTCTGGTGGTTGGCCTTCTTTGAATGTTAAATTTCGATAAGCCCCCACGTATTTTAACCATGTATGTTCATCTATACCAAAGAAATCATCATCCCAATTGAATTCATAATATTGCATCACTAGCCGCAACTGTTCATTTGCATCCTTGAAAGATAAGATAAATAACTCTTTCCTCTCATCATTTGCCTTTAATTCTTCCCAATCTGTAGGACTTGGTAAACTATTTATCATTTCTTTAGCCTTTAAAGTAAATTTTTCTACTGCTGTTACATAATGTTCAACAATAACTTTACTGCTTGTTCCCCCGCTTCCATATAGTTTTAGTGCCGTATTTACCCGCTCTTCAGTGATCTTGGGGTATTGAAAGTTTACAATAGTCCCAAATTCTTTATTCTTACCATAGATACGATTGGTACGGGAATAGCCTTGAATTAACCCCTGTAGCTCCAGGGATCTATCTACATATAATGTATTTAAGAATTTAGAATCATATCCTGTTAATAATTGATCTGCAACAATAATAAGATCTATATTCTTTTTATTACGACCACTTCCACCACGAGTCCCACGAGATACGATATCTTCAAAATATGCATCTTCTCCTTTTTTTCTATCCCCATAAGTAAATTCTATACCCGTAAACGCTGCATAATCTTTAAACATATTCTCCAGGGTCTCAACTGGAATATTATCTGTATCGTTTTCATTTCCAAAACTAAATGTCATTGCAATATTTATTTTATCTTCTTGTCCCTCTAATTGCTTTTTAAATTCATTGTAATATGCAATCACACGCTCTTTATAAGCAACCGTTAAAATGGCATTAAACCATCTAGATTGGGATTGTTCCTCCCAATTAGATAAAATTTCCTCCACAACTCTAGGTATATGTGTTTTATCCTGATAAACAAGGAGTTTTCTTTTTTTAGCTTCCTTCTCAACTTCAAGCTGACTCCACCCTTGCACTAAACGTTCTATTTCACGTATTGCCATTTCCGGTTTTTCCACTTGTAATTGTTCTTTTATTTGGTCTCTCAAATCTTCATAACTTAAAAATTCTCCTGTATTAATATAATCCACATGAAATCCTAATACGTTTCTATCTGCTATTGCCTGATCTATTGTATATGTATGCAGTTGTGGTCCAAATAGTTTTTCTGTGGTATCTATCACTTCACTTTTTTCATTAACCATTCCAGTAACTTCATTTTCATCAAATAAAGGAGTTCCTGTATAACCATAAAATAAACTGTTTTTCTTAAAATAGGATTTAATAATGACCATCATTTCCCCCATAGTTGTCCTATGAGCCTCATCTACTATAAAGATCAATCTTTTTTGGGAAAGGCTATCATCTTGTGCCTCCACTAAGTCTTTAACCACATTACTTAATTTATAAGTAGTCGTAACGACTATTCCTTTTTGAACAGATAAGAGTTGTTTTCTTAAGTGATAGGTATGTTTTGTATCATCTACTGATACAGGTTCATATGCCGCATAAGCTTTAAAATTCTCGCTGGTTTTTTTATCTAATTCCCTTCTATCTACTAGGAAAATAACTTTGTCAAATCCTCCCCGAGTAGATAAAAATAAGGCAGTTTTAAAACTTGTAATCGTTTTGCCTGAGCCGGTGGTGTGCCAAACATAACCACCATGTGGTATTTTATCATCATTATCCCATCCAAATGCAGCACCCTCTACTGCTTGGAGTGCAAATACTTGGTAAGGACGCATAATCATGTGCCTTCTATTTTCTTCTTCTTCTGCCTCGTCTATAATTAAATAATCTCCTACTAATTGATGTGCCATAGGTATCATTAAAAAATGAGCGATAATTTCTTGCCAATTATTAATAGGTCTATTATGCTTATCTGCCCACCCAAATACAAAGCTTAAATTAAAATCATTGATAGATTTTGGGGTTGCGAAATACCTTGTAGCTACTTCTGATGTAATGACCATCATCTGAGAAAATGCCATGAAATTGTTGACATATTCTCCATCTCTATAGTACCTTTTAAACTGTCCAAATGCTTCGTCTAAAGTTTTATCAGCACGTTTTTGCTCAATATTAATTAAGGGCAACCCATTAATCAGAAGTATTATGTCAAATCTATTTTCATTTGATGTAGTAATTTCTCTAGCTATTGTATAGCTTGAATCTCCTCCCCTTACTTCTGCCTTTTTAAATATTGTAAGAGTTATTTGTTTTCTTGTAATTTTAGGATGATCATCTCGGTAAATACCATCAATTTTGCCTGTGGATCCTTCCATTGCAAGTATCTTTGCAGCTTCAAAGCTATTATTTATTTGATTAACTTTCGACATTACCTGTTCAAATTCATTGTCTGTAAGAGGGGCACCTTCTAGTTG
>DUUM01000347.1 GCA_012841565.1 Candidatus Epulonipiscium sp.
AAGTTCCATAGGGATAATACTTATCAAATTTAATTGCTGCTGAGCCAATGCTTTTTATTCTAGAATCTATCGGCAGGCTATCGATTATATTTTGCTCGTTATACCATGCTCTCATTTCTTTAATTTCCTGAATTACATCATCCTTATTAAAACGTGCTAGTGATCTTTTTAAACTAGTTCCTAATCCTGAATGATAAGATAGAGCTGCAAGAGTTCTAATCTCTAGACCCAATTTATTTAGAATATACATATTTTTCTCCTAAGGTAGTTTTTCCTTACAGTCTTACTTCTATAGCTCTATCATAGCAAAAAATAAGCAATCTTTCAATCAAAACCCGCATCCATTCATTCCAATAATACAATCCTCCCTAACCAAATCACTAACTCACCAAATATTCTGACATGGTTCATTAGAAGAAAAGCGAGCTACTTAACACTCGCTATCTGTCTCTATTATTAATTGTCAGAATAGTTTCAGAGTTGTTTAGGGTCAGACCCTCTTGGCGATTGGAGCTAGACCCAAGAGCCTTGCTATGAGTTTACTTGTACTTGGTTGATTCCATCTAACTTATATTCGACTGGGTCTTCTATTGTAATAATGTTTTTCTCTATTTGGTTTAATTCTTGTAACACGGTATAGAGTGTCGTGGTTTTTCCACTTCCTGTCGGACCGGTCACTAAGATCATTCCATAAGGCTGATCTAAAATCTTGTCAAAAATCCCTAAGTCTTTTGGATTAAAGCCTATGTCTTTTTTTGTAAACGTAAATCCAGATTGATCCAGAATCCGAATAACAATTTTTTCACCGTATACTGTGGGTAGAGTGGATATTCGCATATCGACTTCTTGACCATTAATCTTGATCCCTACTCTCCCATCTTGTGGGATTCTTTTCTCGGCTATGTTCATTTTTCCGATAATCTTAATCCTTGTTATGATTCCTGAGTGACTGGTTTTATTTAATGTCGTGATTGCACTTAGGTCTCCGTCAATACGAAATCTTACCCTTATATCATCTGCATAAGGCTCTATATGTATATCACTTGCTTTTTCCTTGATGGCTTGTTCTATCAAGGAGTTTAGGAGCCTTACAATAGGCGCTGTGGTTACCTCTAATAGTTCTTTATCTTCTAAGTCATCAAAGCTAATGGGCAAAAAGTTTTCTTCAAACTCTTCTACCACCTTTTTTGTGACTTCTTTGCTATAGAATTTGTCAATTGCTTTTAGTATGTTTTTTCTGGTAGATATGACCGGCTGAATGTCTGATTTGATGGAAATCTTTATATCATCTAGGGCAAAAATATTCAAGGGGTCTACCATGGCTACCATGATTGTGTCATTTTTTGTATCTATGGCAATCAGTTCATAGCGTCTTACGATGGATTCTGGAATTAATGTTGCTACAGATCTATTGATATTATATTTATCTAAATCGATATGGGGGATTCCCAGTTGAAATTCTAGTACTTCTATAATGTCATTTTCTGTAATAAACTTCCCCTCTACTAAGGCTTCACCTAGTCGTTTCTTCGTCCTTTTTTGTCGTGCTAAAGCCTCTTGTAATTGTTCTTCATTAATCTTTCCTGAAGATACTAGGAGTTCACCAAGTCTTAATCTTTTGTTTGCCATTTCATCCATCACCTCCAGGCTTTTATACATTTATCCTTATTATAATACTTTTCTTCATAATATCATAGTAATTATTGCAATTTTCTTTTATTACTGTAAAGTACTGTAGAATATTTAACTTTTTACTTGGTTACTAGCAAAGAAGGTCCTATAAACCTAACATTTATAGCTTTGCAAATATCTCTGTTTCTTGTTTAAGTGCTCCTGCAATCTGTTGGTTTTCATTCATATGCCCCGTGATATTTTCCATATCTCCAACAAGGACCTCCGTATTTTCTGCAGCGCCATTGATTCCAGCAACCCCCTCATCGATAGACCTTGATATAGTATCGATAGATATAGCAATCTCAGCAAAAGCTTCTTTGAGGCCATCTGTTTTCGATGTGAATTCTCCCATAACATTTTCTATATATGTTGCATTATCCTTATATTCGCTACCTTCTTTTACAAAAGCCTCGAACTCCGGAAGGATTGAATCATTCATATAATTGACTAAACTATTGGCATTATCTGCAAGATTATGCACGGCTTCTGTAACCACGCCATTAATCGCCTGTATGTTATTAGTGGTTTCTCTACTGGTTGCCGCAAGTTGGCCTATCTCGCTTGCAACTACTGCAAATCCTTTACCTGCTTCACCTGCTCTTGCCGCTTCAATAGATGCATTTAATGCCAATAGATTCGTTTGGTTAGCAATCTTAATTATATCATCGGTTAAACTATTGATTTGATTAACACTATTACTATCTTCAATTGCTTGATTGAGTACACTAAGTATCCCATCAACTTTTATTCTAATAGATTCCATATTAATGCGTGCCACATCTTCCATATTCTCCGCATGTTCCTTCATCTCTTTGGAATAATCATTAATCTCCTTAGTCTTCTCAGCCATAACATTAACCTCTACAAGTACGCCACTAGCATTATCATTAATAACTGATGCATTATCTGATACCTCTTCCATCGTTGCTAAGAGTTCTTCCGTTAATGCTGATAGATCAGATACACTATGATTAGAAGTTTTAACACTTTCCATTACTTCATTTACTACCCTATCCATCTTTTGAGAATTATTTGTCATCATACTAAAAATACTCTGCAATTTTTCCATGAATACATTAATACCATTACCTAAAGCCCCTATCTCATCATTAGAATAGATCGAAATACGCTTGGTTAAATCCCCTTCTCTTCTATCAATATCTTTAATGATCTGTGAAAGTTCACTTTCAGTCCTTGAAATAGGTTTGATAATTTTTTTGCTAACGATAAATATTGCACCCATAATAGCCAGCAAACTAATAAAAATAGTTATACCACTGCCGACTAAAGCCCTTCGGTAAACACTTGCTAATTGGTTACGAGCATCTGTTGCTCCCGTAGTAACTTCTGCTATCAAAGTATCAATATTCCCTTGCATTGCCTTACCATAAGTTGATACATCCCCATTAGCACTTGCATAGGCGCCTTCATTATCGCCATTAGCACTAAACGCTACAAGGTTAGCCATTGCATATACCAAATTGTCGTAATTTTCATACACGTCTTGATATGTCGTCTTATCTGCATCTGATATGCTCATAGCATATCTCTCTATATTTTCATCTAACGCGACTTCTTTTTCTTTTATTCCTTCAATAATTTCTATCTTCGTATCTGTATCTGTCGCAATAATATGGGACAATGCTTGATTATATAGTTCTTGTGATTGTTGCTTCATCTCACTAAGTTGTACGATTGCCACCATATAATTATCTGCAATATTAGATGCATTTTCGTTAACATTGTGTATATTCATAATGGCTATTCCATTAGATATAATTGATACAACACCTAATACAAGTACTGGTAACATAATAACTATCTTGATACTAATATATTTCTTATTTTTCATGCCTTTTCCTCCTGTTATTACTATTTAACAGCAGATGCTGTAATTTCTGCTACTATACTATCCATTAACTCTTGTAGATTAGTCCCTTTCGGATTACCCGCTGCTAAAGTTTCACCTAATGTTTGCATTGGCCCCCAATAGCTATTGCCAACTCTTTGAAGTGTTGCAAACTCTGACTGTGCTAAAACTGCTTGTATTGCTAGCGCATTTTTAACTTCGTCAGAACTGGCGGCATTCTTATTAGATGGACCTTGTTCTCTTTGGGTAAATCTCAGTTTTTGATTTTGTTCATTCGTAATCCAATCTGCTAATCTCAATCCCCATTCTGGATGATCAGAATATGCATTGACACCTACCATCTTATATCCGGAAAAAGAAGCCATCTGAACATCTTTTTCTGCCACTTTATATGTTGGAAGCTTTACAGCTCCAAAATTATTACCCCATGCTGCTTTTATCGCAGTGGCATCCCATACACCACTTACACCTGCTGCTACACGTCCAGCTTTAACACCGTTTATAAAATCTTCGTTGTTCATATTAGTAAATCCTGAATTTTTTGCAATATTAAGCATTGAATTGGCTATTTCTACACCCTTTATTTCTCCTTGTGTCGTGTTCCAGTCACAGGTCATTGTTATACCATCGTCATTTAATGACAAGTTCATACTTTCGTTGCCAAAGAAAGAATACAAGTACCAACCAGAAGTCCAGTCCATTGCTATCTTTTTATTCGCCTGAGCTGCCTTATCAAGCATTTTTTCAAGGCTCTTTACATCCTCATCAGTAAATATACTTTTATCATAATACATAAAATAACCATTATCGGCTGTCATGGGATATGCATATAATGAATCTCTTACCGTTACTGCTGATACAGCGCCTTCAATATTCGCATTTTTTACTTGGTCAGTATTATCAACCTTGACAAGCGCACCTGCTGCAACCATGGTTAATAATTGATCATCTGCAAAAGTAAACACATCCGCACCATTTTGCACATCTCCTAATAAATTATCCCTAGCTGTGGATTCACTCTGTGGTTCAATTGTAATATCAAATTGTGCTTCTCCAGCATATTCCACTTTAAAGCTTTCTACCATATCAGCTAGGATAGCTTGATCTGCTTCTCCCCCCCAAAGTCTTAGGGTAACTATCCCGTTCTCCACTTCTGGATTTTCCGTTTGACTATCTACCTTCTCTTCTGTTTTCTCCCCTGCCTTTCCACATCCTACAAATATAATGCTCATCAACATTAATAGCGTTATAATTGCTAGCCTTTTTTTCTTCATATTTGTTCCTCCCTTTTCTGGTTTTTCCCATAGTTAGTTGAATCTATAATATCGCTACAACATTAAAATCTTTATTCGCAATGTTGCAATATGACATCATACTACATAATTCGTTTAGTGATTTTAATTTTATTGAGCATATCACGTTCACTCCTTGTATAAAAACATAAAAAAAAGAATGGTATACCATTCTTAATCTCGCAAATGGAATATTGGGATTTCAGCATCGCCCACACCTTCCAATAGTTGCTTATATTATATCATTTATTTAATAAAAGACAATACTTTTAAATAATCGTTAGTGTCAAGTAATAGTTGGCAAAATCTCATTTTTATTTTTCACACAAATTTCATCCTGAATTCAAAGCTATATTTTCTCACTTTTTTAAACTTATATTTTATAATTAGTCTAGTAACATTAAAATTCCAACACAAATTAAAGCAGTGGATATTTCTAGATCCATTACTTCTTACTGATAACTTAACATACTTTGAATTGCTCTGCGTCCATTTGTTGCAGATGCTCCCACAAATGGCATTCCACCTATCTTTGGATATTGGTATCCACGACCATCTTTTTTAGGCGCTTTAGCTGCACTTAAGATCTCCTGAACCTCTTGTACATATGTTTCAGGAAGGATTATTGTTGATATGCCAGTAATCTTTTCAGATAGTCTTTTAGTTGCTTTTAAGGTTAAAATTTTACTTAGTTTTTCTGCACCACTTTTACTCCAACTAACTTTTCTGTTCTTCATTCTTTGAGCGATTATATCGCATATATGATGTTCCATTGTTCCTAGATTTCTATAGATAACGCCCGTAGGAGGGGCTGGTATGTTAAGCCCTCTTTGCTGATAAGGGATAAGACCCTCTTTGTTATTAAAAAGATAAGTATAAAGTTCTGTCAGCCGTTCACTTTCTTTAACATCTACTGCTTTCTCCGATAATTCCTTCAGGTAATCAAGGACAGTATCTACTTTCTTTTCCTTTAATAATGACATGATCTTGCGCCTTTGATCCTTATCTCTGACCTTTCGTATGATATCTCTATTTAAATGAAATGGATCAAGTTGGAAGTGGACCGTTTCGTCCATTAATCCACCTTTTATCCAGCCACCCCCATCACCATTTAAAATCCTTATTTCTACTTCATCTGTATTAAAAACACTAGCAATAGCCCCTTCTTTACGCTTCTGAAATTCTCGGCTATTATCGAACCCAGCCACAGCTATTTTATTCCTAAGTTTATATCTGTTTTTACTTTCTAATTCCCAACCATCGTATGCTACAGCTACTTTGAGCTCTGATCTTCGGCTTTTTTTAGGCCTATCTTTACCTTGCATATTAATCCACACACCATCAGCTTCTTCGAAGATGATTTTTGTTTCATTCGTACCGGTTATCTGTCCGTTAGCCGCAAGATTTGCATCGTTATCTTCAATCTCTTTAAGTTTGGAGCCTAAGGACTGGATTACGTTCCACACGCCACTATGGCTAATACTCTGGCCCGTTGTGCCTGTTATATTATTTGCTGAGTTTCTAAACGAACTTATACTTGCATGCTCAACTATTTTAAGGGCAAGATTGGTCGATATTTTCCCAAAGGTTTCGAGTCCTATTGCCTTATCTAATAAATATATATGTGTTTTTTCACCTAAGTCATTGGTTGTTTCATAAATCGTTCTTTTGAATTCTACTTCACCCATTATTGTTTTAATCGTTGTTTTTCGCTTTCCTTTATGCCTATAAGCTTTTCGATTTCGATTAAGCTGCAAGCTTCCATCCATTGACTCTAGAATTTCCACCATTGTTTCTCTGGCATTTTTACAAGCTATTTCGTAAATTTCTTTCTCTAAGTCATTGAAATTAATCTCATTTTCTGATAGTATTTGTTTCATATACAAACCTCCTGTGAGTTTTTTCTGGTAATTAAATTTTACAGGAAAATTTGTATGTTGGGAAGGGATATTTATATCTCTTCCCTTTATTTTTTATTTTTGCCTACTAAAATTATACTCTAAC
>DUUM01000348.1 GCA_012841565.1 Candidatus Epulonipiscium sp.
ACTTTTAAAATGCGCATGTATGCCTGTCTTTGTGTTAACTACGATATATCCACGTCTTATTTTTTTAGTTTTCAGATGTTTCATATATCACCTCATACAATACAAAAACCGACTACAATTAAGTAATCGGCTTTTCGTTCCATACACATAGAAAGGAGGATTTTTGGGGGTTGGTACTTACTGATGTACCTAATACCATAATACCATGTATCTCCTGCCCAAAAGCGACATAAAGACGACATGATTATCCTTGCAACTCCCTATTAAATAAAGGTAAATCGGCAAATGACTTAGTGCCAAATAGTAGAGATGTAATCTTAGTCAGCGCTTGCTTCTCAATCCTTTGTGCCTGTCTAACTGAATACCCTAGCCCATCCGCTATAATGCACCAATCTTTTTTATCTCGATTGATGAATCTCTTTTCTATTACTTCTCTTTCTGTGTCCGTTAATACTTCTAGCACTTTATTTATTCTGTCTATGTTAAGTCTTATCCCGCTTATGGTCTCTTCTAATTCTTCGGCTTGCATCATGTTTCTTTCTCCGACCTTTTCAACTTTAGAAGTGTTGTCTCCACCCACACCGCCTACATCATCATAGGTTGCACTTGTTATTCCATCATTAGTCTTTGTGTGTTCCAGTTCCAACTGCTTGATATAGAGGTCTGTGGCTAAGTTAGAATAGTTATATAACATCTTACGTGTAGCTTGCATATATTTGTTGTTAATATTACCTCACCCCTCTTGCATAGTTTTCAGCATTTCTCTTATTTCTTTTAATTTTTCCATTTTATCTATAAACTCTTCTGCATTATCTTTCGAACTTAACCCTGCCGCCATACCTAACCCCATTAGCTTTACATTAACTGCATTTATCAAATTTTGCATACTTACCCTCCCTATCTCATTAGATAAATTAACACTAGCCCTATAACCGCTATAACCCCATACACTATGCTTTTTTCTTTATCTCTTTCTCCGATTGTCCCGAATATGAACAATATTGTTACTGCAATATAAAACCACTTCATTATTGCTTCCCCCTTGTCGCTATTTATTTGGTGTCATTCCTAAATCTTTGTATTCTTTAAGTTGTTTCTTTAATTCCCGATTCTCTATCGCTAAGGAAATTCCAAAGTCTTTCAAGAAACTCTTTATTTCATTGGGTGTCATTCTTAAATCTTCGTATTCAGTAAGTTTATCATGAATCGCTTTAAATCTATTTCCGTCAAAGCTTGAATGTCTATTTAGATAATTGCAAAGATAACTTATATCATCTGTATTGCTTGTCAAGCGTTCCATGATTATCCCCTTTCCTACGTCACCACTTGTTTGAATTGCTAATTTGCTTTTTCTTCTACTTCTTTTTCTACAATATATTCAGTTATACTTTCTGGTAGTGGTGTTATATGAATTACCTTATATCCTTTGTTTAGTAAATCCTGAAGATTTCCCGTGGTATTTGTCCAATTTTTAGGATACGTCCTTACAACTACTTGTTTCATCATTTCATTCTCTCCTTTGGTTGGATTGTGACCTAATCTTTATAAACAGATACAATCCAATCTAACCCTATATATTCTTCATACATATAATCTTGCATC
>DUUM01000349.1 GCA_012841565.1 Candidatus Epulonipiscium sp.
AGTAAGCGAGAGATCAATATATTAAAGAAAATCAATAAAGCTAGGAGGGGTTAAATGGAAGTTCAAGAAGAAAAATATTTATTTAATAATAAGATTTACAATATTACAAAGTCTGAAAAGTTATATGAATACATTGAAAAGAAAGATACTGGTATGAAGCTTTTTGGAAATTACAATTTGTTACGCGATGTGGTTGTTAGTGTTTATAAGAGCAAGAATGATAATTTATTCGTTACAGAAGCGAGCATTGGCAGAATAAGTTGCAAGGATGTCAGTAAGAAAGATTTTCTAAGTACGTTATTAACTCGTGGCGAAATAGACTTAATAAAAAAAATTTATCCAAGCGAGTACATCAAGTTGAAAGAAGTATAGGTTAGGAGGAATTAAATGGCTAGATACAGAAACGTATCAACTGATTTTTGGTTAGACCCTTTCGTATTAGACCTAACACCAGAAGAAAAGTATTTCTATATATACTTGATGACTAACAAGCATGCGACATTTTGCGGAATATATACAATTCATATAAAGGTTATGGAAATGGAAACAGGGTACAACAGAGAAACGGTTCAAAAGCTAATAGAAAGATTCGAGCAATACAAAAAATTAAGCTACAACAGTGAGAATAACGAGATCATCATGTTTAACTGGGCTAAATATAACCAACCAAATAACTTAAATGTAGTTAAAGGGATTGTAGCTGAATTAAGGGAAACAAAGACTTCTAAATTCGCTGCAGCTTACATTGAACAAGCACTAACACTTACAAAACTAGATACGCACAAAGATATGTTGCTACAAGTATATAAGGAAGTAAAACAAGGGGCTAGCAAGGGGCTTGATAGGGGCTTACAAGTAATAGAAATAGAAATAGAAAGTGAAATAGAAATAGAAAGTGAAATGGAAAAGAAAGATATTGTACCTAACGGTACTTCATCACCAATTAAACCCAATAAATATAATATCTTTTTTGAAACATATAACAATCAAGGAATAGTTAATCATCAAAAACTAACTCAAAAAATGAAACAAGCTATTGATAGTGTTTTAAAAAAAGATAAGCAAGAGGACATATTGAAAGCTATCGAGAGATATGGACAAGCTTACGGAAGTGGATACAAGTTTGCTAGTTTCAAAATGACATTAGATAAATTTCTTACGCAGAGCAATGGATACTACGATTGGCTCGATGAAGGGCAAAAGTGGATTAACTACAGCGATTTTAAAGATAAGGGGGCTACATATGCAGGAGCAGATAAGCAAAGTAGCAAAAAGGATACAGGAGTCGACATTGCAAAACAAGCAGGAGTTCTCTCATTTTAAGTGTGAAGCTTGTAAAGACGTAGAATTTATAATCGAAAGTAAAAACGGATATGACACAGCTAGAAAATGTAAATGTAAGCTGATGAAAGAAGTTAAGCAAAGAATGACTAATAGCGGACTTGCTGACTTGTTAGATATTAGGACCTTTGAAGCTTATACGACTGAAAAACCGTTTCAAGCAGCAGCTAAAAGTTTGGCAATAGAGTACGTTAAAGAGTTTCTTGAAGGTAATAAATTGAGCTTTGCATTTATCGGACAATCGGGAATAGGGAAATCACACTTAATGATTGCAGTGAGTAAACATCTACTTGAAGCAGGGATAAACGTAAAGCATTATACAGCAGATGAAATAACACAAAGGTTACAAGCTTGTAAATATGACGAGCAAAATTATAGTTTAGAGTTTAGCAAGATAGCAAATTCGGGAGTGCTTTTTATAGATGATCTCTTTAAATCATCAATAACTAATTACTATAACCAGGAAGCTATCAAACATGATGATTTAGAGCAGATGTTTAAGATTATCAACTACAGATATAACAAAAAATTACCAATCATCGTAACTAGCGAGATACATTTTGAAAGATTTGCAGAACTAGATCAAGCCATTATCGGTCGAATAAATGAAATGTGTAACTATAAATACCTGGTATCAGTTAAGCCAGATCCTGGCAAAAATTATAGGTTAACGAGTAGGTAGTTAATAATTTGAAGAATAAGAAAGGGGTTATAAGGTGAGAGAATTTACAGAGATAAAATATCCGGAGACGGTCGACATATTAAAACAACCAAAAAGCACACGAACGGACATAAAATGTCCAGATTGCGAAGGAGTTATGGTAGTGAGGGATGGGGGATACGGAAAGTTTTTAGGATGTTCTATGTTCCCCAAATGCAGAACAAAAGTAGGTTTTCAACAACCACTAATAATCCCATCAGCAACATCAATGTTAGCTTCCGAAGCTTTTGGCAGTAAGAACTATGAAACAGACCAAGATTTCGAAGATACCATGAGAGGGTTTTATCCTGGTGGAGTGCATTGCAAGGGCGATATGTAAACCTAAGTCACAATCCAAATACATGAATAAATAGCGAAGGGCGGGAGGAAATATTTTGGTTACTAGTATAGATGGAATAAGAAGTGTATCCACTAAAACGTATATAAAGATGGTAGAAACAGATTACGGATTACAGCACGAGGACATAGATAGTATGACGGATGATGAAATAATAAAACACATTGAATTTTTATATGAGCTTGATGGGAAATAAATCGTAATCCAAACAAAGGAGAGGTTTAAATGGGAAACTGGGGAATTTCAAAAGATGTAACACCAAAAGAAAAACTTAAATCGAAGATGGCTGATTTCTTAAATGGACTAAATTGCGTAGGAGAGATAAATATTAGCACATGCGATGAAATATTTGACTTTTCAATGGATTTACTTGATGAAGTATTTGATTTAGCAAAATCAGAGGTTCGTAATGAAGAGGATGTGGCTAAGTATAGATATGAAGCACAAGCAATAGAAATTCGGGAACTAAAAAAACAACATGAAGAAGACAAGGAAATAATTAAGAAGATGGCGGAAAGAATTAAGGTGTTTGAGGAAAGATATTTTGAAAGATAAAGTCACAATCCAAACATGTGAATAAATAGCGAAGGAGTGAGTGTAGTGAATATCAATGAATTGATTGAAGACTTAGATGAAATGGTAGAATTATTAAATAACGATGATTCCGTAGGTATTGTAAGTTGGTTAGTGTTATCAAATTCGGCAGCAGAAATTAGAGAGATGTTGGAGAGGCAGTTAACCGACAAATGGATTCCAGTAAGTGAAAAATTACCAGATAAAGTTGGATGGTATCTAGTTACAAATGATGAGTACAAGGTTGATTTAGGGCATTGGTTTTTCAATGAGGGTTGGAAAGAAGGTCGCAACTCTAAGACCATTGCATGGAAGCCACTGCCAGAACAATATAAGGCAGACTGAAGAAAATATGAAATAGGAAAGGTGGAGTTGCGGTGTGGAATATAGCAATAGAAGTGTATGATACAAGAACTGATACGTGGGAAAGAGCTAGTAAATGGAACACTTTTTGGGATGAAAACGGTAAGTTGCAAGGTAACCAAGACTATATGAAGATTGTATATAAAATTGAAATGGCACAGACAGATTAGATAACAATCCAACCAAATGGCTGAAAGATGCAGAAAAGAGGGATAAGCGTGGATGTTGATAGTTTGAAAAAAGAAATAAGAAATCAGATGGAAGTTAACATAATGTTATTTAATTCTATCCCAACTCCAACGCGAGAAGATCCTAGTAATGCAAAAGCTGAACCAGTACTAAAACAATGGAGAGATGGGAGCTACAGGCTCAAAGAAATGATAAGAGAATTACAAGTATTAGAAAGTAAAAAAATAGAAACTGAAAGAAAAGAAGATACACAAGTGATTATAAATGGATACGGGGAAGCCACAAGCAGAGAAATTACGTGCTCTTCGTATAAGCAAAGCCAAAAAAAATTATCGAAGGAGATATTAAGTTTTATACGATAATTCGCAACCTGAACAAAAGGGGGTCGTAGCGTGGGACAAGAAGAAATAGGACAAGTTGTTGACTGGGCCGTAATGGCATCGGATGAATATGGAATAACGATTACAAAGCTCATGCAGGTATACAAGGCAATGAGAAAACACCACGGAGATATTGAAACAAGAAACTTAATAGAGAAGGGATTTTCGATGAAGGGGGAATAAACATGAGCAGGGAGATTTCAACATGTAGGGTATGTAAAAAGAATTATTGGCAAGGGAACATTGAAGGGGCAAAAGATATTTGCAACGATTGCAAGCAAAAACAATGGTTTGCGGAAATGAAAGCTAAAGGATGCACGGTAGGGGATTTTGAGAATTTAGGCAGGGAGCCGCAACTAGTAAGAGTAAAGAAGCATGAGTTACCTAAAGTAATTGTTAATGGCGATGTATACACGGACATAACAACAACACTTTATACGGATGGCAGGCATAAAAAGATATTTTATACGGATGAAGAGTGGGAAGAGATTAAAAAAGCAGAGTTTAAAAAAAGACAGTACAAAAGAAAAAAGAAGAGGATTGCAGAAGATGCAGCTAAAAGAAAAGCTAAAGAAGAGGAAGTTAAAAAAGCAGAAAAAGAAATGAAGAAGAAAATTGAAGAAGCTACTAGGGAAGCTATTAAAGCTAGTGAAGAAGAAGCTAAAAGAAAAGAGATATCAAGAAAAAAATCAGCCCTAGAAAACAAAAAAAGAGAAGCTAGAAATGAATTAATTTTACAACTTAGAGAAAAAGGATTTACCTATAAAGAAATAGCAAACAGATTGGGAATAGGTTTAACAACAGTGGGGACGGTTGTTAATAAGAAAATGAGAATCGAGGTATAAATGAGCAAATACGCAAATAAAGGGAAAGGGCTAGAAGATTTAGTCGAGCATGCGAACAAGCAGTATGAAGTTAAAGGGATAGCCCTAGTGCAAAAGATATCGACACCATGGACGGTTATCCGTAAAGGTAAGCAAATAGTATCGGCTTTCCCATCTGGACAATCTACGTTGGATTTTAGGGGTACGGTTGATGGGGGCATAAGCATCAGTTTTGATTGTAAAGAAACAGCAGAGGAAAAAGGATTACCTTTAGCAAATATCCAGGACCACCAAATTGATTATATGAGAGCAGCATTACAAATGGGAGAGTTAACATTTATTTTAGTAAGCATCAAACCAACAGGTAAATATTATAAAGTGCTAGGTGGAATGGTTTTGCATTATTGGGATACGTGGCAATTAAACAAGTACAAGAGAGGTTTTAACTTTATCCCTATCGATTGCATGGAAGAGATAATAAAAGGTAAGGGAGTAGCCCTAGACTACCTTGTAGGGCTATACAAATGAAAATATGTTGCTAAGGGGGTACAAGATGCACGAGGAAAGCATAAATGTAGCGGAAGTAATACCTTATAGTGATTTTAAAGAGAAATTAAGAATTTGCAAAGAAGAAATAGAGAAAGGGCGGTTTGTGGAAGATTGGGATGGGGCTATTTATACAGCCGAAAGGTGGACTAGATGCTGAGAGTGGATTGGATTAGCATAGCAATCATATTTGTGATTTTGTTGGGGTCAACAAAATGGTATAGGAAGAGAAGGGGGTAGAGGAAATGAGCAAAAGAGTAGCAGGTATAAATATCGAGTTTGAAAATGGGTACAAACTTACAAGTGATTCCATGTGTTATTGCTTAGAGAAAATAAAAGTAAACGATGATGTTAAATCTGAAAGTTATGGGAAAGAAACATATTCGTTAGTTGGGTATTTTGCAATGATAGAAAATGCACTAGAGAGAATGTTTGAAACAGAAATAAGAAATTGTGGTGCTGTAACGTTTGAAGAGTTGGTTAGCGAAATAAAAAGGGCTAAAAGTGAGATTAAGAGTATAGCGAAGAATAATCTAAATATAACGGTTATAGAAAGGGAGAATGACAATGAATAATATTAATATTTTAGGACGGTTAACAAAAGATCCAGAGGTTAGATATTCACAAAGCGCTGCCCCAGTGGCGGTAGTAAATTTTAGCTTAGCAGTAAACAGGAGATTTAAAAAGCAAGGTGAACAAGATGTTGATTTCATAAATTGTGTAGCCTTTGGCAAAACAGGGGAGTTAATAGACCAATATGTTAAAAAAGGCGAGCAGTTAGCAGTTACAGGTAGGCTTGCAATAGAGCAGTACGAGAAAGATGGACAAAAAAGAACGTCAACAAAAGTTGTGGTAGAAGCTATCAGTTTTGTAAGTGCTCCTAAACAGAGTGGTGCAAGTAATCAAGAGCAACAAGGTTTTGCGCCAGTCGGTGAATATGAAGAAGATTTACCTTTCTAGGAGGGGGCATGAGAGAAGCTAAGGATTGTGATAATTGTATATATGACATTGGAAGTTGCAGGAGTAAGCATCAATTAGACAAAAGACAAGTAAGGAAACTAAACAGAACAGCAAGCAATGATGGGGTCTGGGAAAGGTATTATTGCAAAAAACATAGATTTGAAAAAGGGGGCACTTATGGGAATAGAAGATTTACAGTACGGAGATACGTATGAGTTAAGAAATGGAGATTCATGTGTCTATGTATGTAGGAACCTAGAAGAAGAAACAGATGATGAAACACAGCTGATATTCTGTGAGTTAGTTTTAATCAATACATTTACAGGGGAAGAATATAACATCAACAATTACAACGATGATTTAACGCATTGCGAGGATAATCAACTGGATATAGTTGGATAGGAGGGACTTATGAGTGGTTGGGGGTGTTCGAGCAAAGCAGAACCTAAAGAAAAAATAAAAGCAGAAATGGCTGACTTCTTAAAAGGCCTTAACTCTACAGCGGAAATCGACTACAACGCATATAGCCAGATATTCGATTTCTCAATGGAGCTACTAGACGAGATGTATAAATTAGGAGGGAATCATGAAGATTAGTGAAATGGTAGAGCAGGTACATGAAAATGCGAAATCTAAAGGATTTTGGGATGATTGGAAGTTGTTAGAGTGGAAAAGGTGGAACGATTTTAGGGAATTGAGTGCAGAAGAACTGAATGTACTGAGAAATGCAGCAATTGCATCAAGACTTGCACTAATCCATAGCGAAGTATCAGAAGCACTTGAAGCCCTGAGGGTGGGCGACATGGAAAACTTTGCAGAGGAGTTAGCTGACGTAGTAATTAGGGTTGCCGATACCGCAGGGGGGTTGGGGATTGACCTAGAAGGCGAGATAACAAATAAGATGGAGAAGAATAAGGTTAGGGGATATATGCACGGGAAGCGATTCTAGGAGGGGTTCCCGACACGGATGTCGGGAAGCGGGGGTGATGTTATCAAAGACTTTATAGTATATAAAAAAGATGATAAGTGGCAGGAACTATTGACAAATCAAGGCATATTGATATCGGGCCGTAAACAGTATAACAAAAATGAGATATTAAAAATAATTGATAAAGCTAATAAGATAGTTAAATCTAGGTACGGTTATGAGATATACACTATAAGTGGCAAGCAAAAGATAGGTATATATATAAGATTTGATAACAACACCGTAAAGGCAAATGACAGCGCAGCAAGTTTTGTAAAAAGAAACTGGAATGAAGAAGCGGAAGAAAATCACGAACAGATATCACTATTTTGAAAAAGGAGGGGGAAAGTGCATTACTACACACAAGTAAAGCAGATAAGAGAAACAGATGCAGGTACAGATCTAGTTATCCATATACCAAAAGAAAAGCTAAGGCATCAAATATCAAAGTACAGCACTGGTAATACAGTTGATGCAGAGATACGGATAAATGATGGCAGGCGAATCAATGCAGATCAGCGTAAGCGGATATTTGCAACCGTGAAAGATATTGCGGTATATACAGGCGATGATCCAGAGTATATCAGAGGGATATTGCTATATGATTATTGTGCTAAAACTGGTGAGATGCCTTTCTCTCTCTCAAATTGTAGTGTAAGCCAGGCAAGAGATTACACAAGTCACATCATGGACTTTGCACTAGAGTGGAATATACCACTTACAGGGCTAGGGATTGACCGTACAGAGGACGTAGACAGATACCTATATAGTTGCATTAAGTTCCGTAGGTGTGCCATTACAGGACAAGCCAATGCTGACATACATCATATTGATGCAGTAGGTATGGGTGGTAACCGTAACGAGGTAGACCATAGCAGATTGAGGTTGATTGCATTAAGTAGAAAATGGCATAACAGGGTACACGAGCAGGGAGAACAAGAGATATTCGATAAGTACAAGATATACGGAATTAAAGTTGATGCAGCAACCTTGAAACACATAGGGATAAAAACAAGTGAGATAGATTAGGGGGAGCTTATGAAGGGTAGATGCTTTTTATGGTTCAGGCATAAAATTAAATATCATGGTAGGTACGGATATAGGTGTAGTAGGTGTTTAAAGCCTAAAAGTCAAGGTGAAGCAATCTGAATAAAATGCTAAATAAGTAAAAATGAAAGGATGAAATGTAATGGAGATAGAGCGCAAGTTTTTAATAAACAAACTACCTAATTTATGGGAATTTCCTAGTGAAAATATAGAACAGTTTTACATTAGTATAAACCCAGAAGTAAGAATTAGACATAATAAAAAAGGGTATTTTTTAACCGTTAAAAGTGAGGGTGGTTTAAAAAGAAAGGAAATAGAGATAGATATTAATGAGTGTAATTATAAGGAGTTAAAATTACAATACCCTAACCTCACAATTAACAAAACTAGATATTATATCCCATATGAGAAAAACGTTTGTGAATTAGACATATATCATAACATTAATAGCTTAATAACTGTTGAGGTGGAGTTTAAGTCGGTATCACATAGTGCTGAATTTAAAAAACCTAATTGGTTTGGGAGTGAAATTACAAATATACAAGAGTTTAAAAATAAGAGTTTAGCAAAACATGGATTCCCCACTAAATTAAAATGCCCTGTATGTCGTGGTAAGTGTGAAATATACGATAGGTACTCTATGGGACATTATCTGTGCAATGATTGTGTGGACGGAGAAATTGAATTTAGCAAGGTGGTTATTGACAACTATAATAAATTAATAAAAGATAGTTAAACTTATAAACGATTATTCCAAGTAAGCATTTAACAAGCAAGCAATCCAAACACGTGACTAAATAGCGAAGGGGTGAGGAAATGATAAAGCTATCAGAACTAAAAGATGATGCCAAGGTTGTTGATGAAAGAGGAAACGTCGAAGATGTAATAGATGTTAAATATGATGTGAAACACGGAAGTTTTAATAATGTAAAACCAAAATTCTACACTACAATGGCGTATCGAGCATGTATTGATGCAAGAAATATGCTAGAAAGTGCTATAGAGAGCGAAGATGATAATATGTATGAGGATTGGTATGAACGCATCTTAAATGATGTTACGGACGAAGATGTGGAAAAAATTCAAATTATCCTAGATGGCATTCTAAGTAGAAATCCAGAATCGAATACAGCCTACTATCAAGGTAAAGAGATAGATATATTTAACTGATTAGGCAATCCAAACACATGAATAAATAGAGACAAATAAAAGGGAGGGATGATTATGGAACGGTTAACAAGCAATACAGATGATATAAGTTATATCTGTAATTTCCTAAATAGACACTCTAGCTATGACGGAGATAGATTTGAAGCGATTCATAAAAAATTAGCTGAATATGAAGATATAGGAATGACGCCGATGGAAATAAAATTGTTTCTTAAAGATTTCGGAATATCACAAGTAATAGAAATTCGGGAACTAAAAAAACAACATGAAGAAGACAAGGAAATAATTAAGAAGATGGCGGAAAGAATTAAGGTGTTTGAGGAAAGATATTTTGAAAGATAAAGTCACAATCCAAACAAATGGCGAAAAGAAAGGGGTAAAGATGCAAAGCAATAATAAATATGTACAAGCTACAAGAAAGATGCTCTATAACTACTCTAACCTTGCCACAGACCTCTATATCAGACAACTGGAACTAGAACACGTAAGAACTAATGATGGGATATCCAGTGCAACCTACGATGATGTAGGGGGTATGGGCGGAGATAATACATCTAAGGTTGAAAAGGTCGGAGAAAGAAACATGATGCAAGCGGAAGAATTGGAAGAAGCTATAAGTGAAATAAGGCTTAATATAGATAGAATAGATAAAGTGTTAGAAGTGCTGATGGATACAGAAAGAGAAGTAATTGAAAAGAGATTTATAAGCAGGAACAAGAAAGATTGGTGTATTATAGCGGAAGATCTAGGGTATTCGGTAAGACAGGCACAAAGAATTGAGAAACAAGCACTAACTAAGATTACATCATTATTATTTGGCACTAAGTCGTTTGTCGATTTGCCTTTATTTAATAAGGAGTTGCAAGGATAATCATGTCGTCTTTATGTCGCTTTTACACAGAATATATGTGGTAATATGGTATTAGGTACAGATGGAAAGTAAGGCTGTACCAGATCGCTAAATCCCCCATTTCTTTATTTCAAAAAGCCGATTACTTAATTGTAGTCGGCTTTTATATTTAGGAGTTGATAGTTTGGGAAAGTCGATAAACTAAAGATAATCAATTGTGGAGATAGTTTCGTGATAGTAAATCAAAAAGGTGAGTACAGGAATCATACGCATATAAAGAGATATAAAACATGTGAGATGCTAGTTAAATTAATATACCGTAAAGAGGTGCCAAGGAGTAGTTATTTGAGGACCAGCGCAAAGAGGTTAACGTTAGATCAGAGTTACATAATTGACATAGACAATAAGATTGCAAAGGATAAGAACAAGCAAAGGTATTATAGACCTTAAAGGAGGTAGGTAATAATGGATAAGGAACATATGGCTTTCGAATGTTTAGACTGCAAGCAAATCAATGTATTCCCAAAGAGCAAAACGATGAACTGTATGTATTGCAATGGGCCCACAAGGCAAGTTGGAACCATCAAAGTAT
>DUUM01000350.1 GCA_012841565.1 Candidatus Epulonipiscium sp.
ATAATATTCACCTCTAAAATGGAGTATTGTAATTATGCCAATTCTCCTTAACAAATCCCCTCATACCAGTACCAGGATTGTACTTGGGATATAACTTAAGAAACTCTGCTTCAACTTCCTCTAAGGTGTCACCATTAATAAGCCCTTTTTTCACTAGGTACAGCAATGAAAGAGAGGTTGATCTGCTTTCACCTTGATTGCAAACGATTAAAACCTTTTTCCCACCATTTAACTCTTCATCTATAAAATCTAAAGCCAAGTCTATCAATCCTTTATCAAAGAATATCGACTTAGGAGCATCAACTAAGTTAAGAATTAGCTTGTTATCCCTCTTAGCATATAAGTACTCCGGATTATCTTTAGCTGCAGCTCGACCCGTATACCCAAGTGCTTGTCGGTGAAAAGGTTCTTTAGCGGCTAAGACTATCGACCACTCTTCTTTATTGAAGTTTCCATTCTCATAATCCTCTTGATTGCTTACAAATAAATTTTCGTGTACCATTTCCATTTAATCGACCTCCATTATTTTAGTTTTAATAAGTATTTAATGATTATATATATTGAGATTGAAATGCCCATAACCTTAGGTATAGCGATTCCTATAAGTTGAAATATAAAGTGGTTGTCTTTAAATGGCGGAGATGTCCATTCCCCAAACATAAATACATAAGAGACTACAAGCATACATGCTATTTCAATCGTCACTTATAACCCCTCCTTTACTTATTTAAAAGATAATTTCTAAGATAGTAGTAGAAAGTAAAATATATAAATTGTCCAGAACACTTATTATCTTTAATAAAATGCAATGACAAATTATATCTACTTTCAAAACTATGCAAGCTTGCAAGGAATGACATAGGATTGTATTCAGTCTTATATCTATGTGCCCCTATATCTTCGTAAGAAGCATTTTCAATGAGTAGGTGAACCTTTGCACCATTGGAGCGAATAAACTCATTCTCAAATTGCGTGCGACCTTGTGTCAAGTTCCCTGACACTTCATCAAGTGAGTTTTTGCGCTCTAGAGCAACTTTATCTGTAAAATACAAGTCCCTGACAATCCCTAGTTCAGGATTTGCTGGAATCATAAAAGAGTAGTCGCAAAAATCCAGTTTCATTACCTTGTGGGCTATCTTTTTACTATCAAGCCATTCTTTTATATGAATCCACTGCTGTTCCCTTGTGTCCACCAAAATTACCATGGACTTCAGTAACTCCTTAATCTCTTTATCTGTATATTTATAGAAATTAATCACAATATTCCCCCTAATCATCATCATTGTCTATAGAAACACCAATAGAAGCCCTTTCGCCAGATTGAGTCTGGAATTGAGCCACTATCTTAGTTTTCTTTCTTCCACCATATTCATCTTGAACAGATGGACGCATCAAGGATTTAAGTGTATTGGCCATTTTATCCATGGATTCCGCCATAAACTTTAGATCCATAGGAGTCAAATCTTCTTTTTCAAAGATTTTAGTTAATGTCTCCTCATCAAAGGCCCTATCTGCTACTGTATTAATGCCTTCTATAAGCTTAGTAGCAGCGTCTAATTTTCTATTATCTACTATTAACTCGGTTTGCCTTTGCTTGACTTCTAATACTTCTTTGTTGAGTTCGGCCAAGCTTTGAGTTTGCTCAATGAGTTCGAGTTTTTGTTCATTTTCTTCATCAGTCGATACAACCATATTCCCCATAAGAGGGTTGAATGGTAATAATTCCTGCTCTGCTTCATTCTTTTTAGCTGTTTTTTTCTTTTCAGTCACTTAATCACCTACTTTAAGTCCTTCTGTCGCAAAACTCCCTCACTGCCACATAAATCATGTCCCTATAGGTTACTTTGACTACAGATATATCGTTAGCATTATCTACAATGCCTTGAAACTCTTCGTACAAGTCTTTTGGGAAGGGAATATTTATATTCACTACATTAGGATTACCTTTCCATCTAGGAGGTCTGCCGGGACTTTGCTTCCTCGGGCGACCATTTTTCTTATAAAAGTCATAATTGGTTTTAAGGATTCCGTATTGATTTCTAAGGTTGCCGTTTTCATATTTAGGGAACACCTTGAATTGGTGGGCTATGGGTTTCAGCTTTACTATGCTCGATATGCCTGCTAAGCCTTTTTCTCCAATAGCACTTTTTGAAGTTCCAGTCGGAATATTTTCCCATTTACATATATCAAAGTAGTTATAGTAATTCTTTGGCATCTTGGTGTATAT
>DUUM01000351.1 GCA_012841565.1 Candidatus Epulonipiscium sp.
AAAACATTTGACCCCCCCTTTATTTTTTTAAACATGTATCCATTTTACCATAGTTTTTATCTTTCCCAAACATATTCTAATACTAATATTTTATACGCAAAAAAGATTCATTTGAAGATAAAACACAATCAACAAATGAATCTCTTACTTATATTATAAAATCACTTTACTTTAATGATTCTGCATTAATTACTGAAACACCTGTATCTACATTCTTCTTTGTAATCTCTTCCCCTTTTAAGGCCTTAGCTGCAACTTTCACTCCTTCATATCCCATCACATCAGGATTTTGAGCCATAGTGCAAAGCAAGTGGCCACTTTTAATTAATTCAAGAATTGTATCGGATTTATCAAAGCCTACACCGATGATATCTTCCCCAACTTCTTGAATAGCATTCCCTGCGCCTACTGTGGATCCTTCATTAGCACCAAAAATTCCAACAACGCCTTCTGTAATGTAGTTAGCCGCTATGTCTTTAGATTTTGCAGCATCCCCGTCTCCATATTGTGTTTCTAATATAGTAAACCCAGTACCTTCAAAAGCCGCCCTAAATCCTTCTTCCCTGGCTACTGTAGAAGCTGTTGCTGCGTTTACACTAATAACGCCTATTTTACCTTCTTCAACTCCCTTACCCTTAAGTGCAAATAACATTTCTTCTCCAGCTGTTTTCCCAGCTGCTGTATTGTCTGTTGCTAATGTTTGAATAGCAGGGTAATCTGCAGGTGAATCAACATAAATAATCTTTACGCCAGCTGCTTCTGCTTCCTTTAGTGCTGAAGTTACTGCATCAGGTCCGTTTGCTGCTAATAAAATTGCATTTGCTCCCCCTGCTACTGCATTATTAATACTTTCAATCTGCTTAGCATCATCCTTAACATCAGGAGCTAACCAAATATACTCAATTCCCCCAACTTCCTCTGCTGCTTTTTTAGCACCCCCATCTACCGTTACCCAGTGTTGATCCATTTGATCCATTGTAATTAGATAAACCTTTGGATTCCCTTTTGATTTACTACCACACCCCACAAGCATTGTTGTTCCTAGCATTACTGTTAGTAAAACTGATAGCATTTTCTTTTTCATTATAAATCCCCCTTTTATTTTATTTGAAAGCTTGCGCTTTGATAAACATTAATAAATCATTACTATTTAGCACTAACTATTTTTACAGGTTTTATCCTACCTTTATTAGATCTCACAATAATATCTAATAAAACTGAGACGACCACAATAATTCCTATAACAATGTTTCGAATCGCAACAGGTGCCCCTGCAAATTGCAAACCGTTTTGAAGTACTCCCCAAATGGAAGCTCCTATTACGGTTCCTAGGAGGATACCTTGCCCCCCCAATGTACTAACACCACCTATTACTGATGCAGCCACAGCATACATTTCATAACTTGTACCTGCATCCATAGTTCCCATGCCACTTGTAGCTGTTGTAATTAGTCCAACTGAACAAGCACAAATAGCACTGATAATATATGCTTTTGTTGTTGTGCTTACTACATTAACACCTGATAAGTGAGCTGCATGAACATTGCTTCCAATGGCATAAACATGCCTACCTGTCCGGGTTTTACTAAGTATAAAATTAAATATAATCCATAAAACAAAAGCTACCCAAATGGTATTATATAAACCTAGTGTTTTGCCATAATAAAAAATACTTCTAAAATTTTCTGCCTTATGTCCAATTGAGTCTGTATTATAGTTATTGTTAACAATTTGTGCAATACCCCTTGCAATAGTCATTGTTCCCAGTGTTGCTATAAATGGCGGTAATTTGCATTTAGCTACTAATTGACCATTTAACGTCCCTATTGCCAAACAAGCAATATATGTAATCATTAAAGCAACCCATGGATTCATTCCCTTTGTCATTAAAGTAGCTGATATCATACAACTCATACCCACTACAGATCCAATAGAAAGATCAATATTTCCTGTTATTAAAACATAAGATTGCCCAATTCCAATAATGATAATAGGTGCTATTTGCCTTAGTAAATTAGCTACATTCCTACTTGAAAAAAAAGTAGGATTTAAAATACCAAAAACAATACATAATATAATTAATCCAAAGGTAACTGTTATTACCTGCCCCATTCCTCTTGTGGCCACTAATTTTTTAAGTCGCTTATTCACAATCTTCATCTTTGTCATCCCCTTTCTTTATATTCTTAGATGATAGCCTTTTCTATTTTGTGGTCGAATTTTGTTGCATATTCTAATATAATATCTTGGGTTGCATCTTTGATATTTAATTCAGCTGTAATCTTACCATCACACATAACTAATATACGATCACTAATACCTAATATTTCAGGCATTTCTGAGGATACAAATAATACACCAATTCCTTGATCTTTTAGTTCATTCATCAAGTTATAAATTTCCACTTTTGCTGCAATATCAATTCCCCTTGTTGGTTCATCAAAAATAACAACCCTGGAATTTCTAGCTAACCATTTTCCTACAACAACCTTTTGCTGATTCCCTCCCGAAAGACTATCAGCATTTATTTCTGCATTGGCCAATTTAATTTGTAAATTCTTAACGGTAACCTTCGTCATTTCTTTCTCTTTTTTCTGATTCACCACACCTAAGGTGTTGCATAGTATATCCAAATTAGGAAGAGCAATATTATCACGGATACTTAACTTTGTACATAAACCATCCTTTTTCCTATCTTCTGGCACTAAAACAATACCAGCTTTGATAGCATCTATAGGCTTTCCTATCTTTATTTCTTTTTTATCTAAAAAGACTTTTCCTGATTCTTTAGGATCTGCCCCAAATATGGCTCTTGTAGTTTCTGTTCTTCCTGCTCCCATTAATCCTGCAATACCGACAATTTCACCTTCGTATAACGCAAAATTAATATCCCTAACTAAATGTCCAGCATTAAAATCTCTAACTTCTAAAATCTGTCCCCCCCTCTGTCGTTCAATTCTTGGAAATTTTTCTTTGATTTCTCTACCAACCATATAAGATATAATCTGTGGCAATGTCGTATCTTTAAAGTCAAGACTGGTAATATAATCACCATCTCTTAAAATTGTTACTCGGTCGACAATATACTGTAATTCATCTAATCTGTGCGATATGTATACAATTCCACATCCATCATCTCGTAACTTCCTTATAATTTTGAATAAATCATCAATCTCTCTAGATGTTAAGGCTGAGGTAGGTTCATCCATAATTAAAATCTTTGCATTAGTAGAAAGTGCTTTTGCAATCTC
>DUUM01000352.1 GCA_012841565.1 Candidatus Epulonipiscium sp.
TCTTGATAGCTTTCTGTATATCCTTTAAACAAACCCATGCTTGATGTCGAGGTATTGGAAATGCACTTTTTCCGATACCTCTTAATTATAAAATAGCAATGTAAAGGAATATAGAAAGTAGACCTTAGTCGTTGTGTATATCCGTTTTATTTAAAGAAGATATTGACAAGCTAGGATAATAATGGTAAGCTAATAATACATTGTTATTGTGTTATTAATTATTATATGAAAAGGGGTAATGATATGAATGAAAAGAAAGTAACGTTGCAAGTTGTAGTTAGTCAGAATTTAGCTGACAGAATTGATTACTATGCCAATTATATGGGAATGTCTAGAAGTGGTTTTTGTGCCTCTATTATCGGTCAAGGTATATTAGGATATGACAAGGTAGGGAATATCCTTGAGAATTATATAGTTGGTGAAATTAGCAAAAAAGAATCAAAATGAAAGGATGATTTTAATGGCAAGAGAATTGAAAAGATTAAATATTTATATGCCTTTGGAATTGGTTGCGTGGGTTGATGAGTATGCGAACCGTATGCATTTAAATCGTTCAGCTGCAATTAATATGTTGGTTAGCATTGCATTGCAGCAAGAGAATGAATTGTTTAATAGGTTGTTTTCAGAGTTAGAAGGAAAGGCAAGGGCAAAATAGTAACCGTTGGTTCCCTTTGCAAGTTGCAAAGGGATAACGGTTCTATTGCCTGCTTTATTAACTTGATTATATCCTCATATTATCAGATAAAGAAAGGAGTTATTATTTAGTTGATAGTACAAAAGTTGGACAAGTGTCCTCATAAAAATGGGAGTTTACTTAAAGTAACAGAAATGGGTAATGTGGTTGAAGTGCAATATATGTCTAGAAGAAATTGCAAACAAACAATTCAAATGTTAGAGGGTATGAAACAATACATAGAATTGTCAACCGGTGAAATAAAAGATGTTACCAAACATGATACAAGGGATACCTTGAAGAAAAACTTAAAAAGGACATTTAAGACCTTACGCGGCATTATAAATACAAATATTATAGATGTATCAAAAGTTAGATGGATAACTTTAACTTATGCGGAAAATATGACTGATACAGTAAGGTTATATGATGATTTTAGAAAGTTCAATATGAGATTTCAGCATTTTTGTAAGAAAAATGGATATGGAAAAGCTGAATATATAGTAATGATGGAACCACAAGGAAGAGGTGCTTGGCATTGTCATTTGTTATATATATTTAATAATCTTGTTAAAGCTCCGTACATATCAAATAAGACACTAAGTGACCTTTGGGGGCATGGATTTGTTAAAATCTCTAAATTAGACAACGTGGACAATGTAGGAGCATACCTAACTGCATATTTGGGAGATATGGACATGGAAAATTGCTCACATGATGAAATAATCGGAAACGAAATCAAAGAGGTTGTTATTGAAGAAAATGGCCTTAAAAAGTCAAAATATTATGTTAAGGGTGCTAGGTTGAAATATTATCCAGCAAAATTTAATATGTTCAGATGTTCAAGAGGAGTTAAAAGACCTATAGAAACTTATATGACACAAGAAGAGGCAGAAAAAAAGGTAAGTGCGGCAACACTTACCTTTGAAAAAACAGTAAAGCTTGAAGATATAGAAAACGATTTTGAAACCATTATTAATACTAGATATTATAATCTAATTAGAAAAAATAATCAATAGTAGATAACTAGCAGATAACTATAGGATAACCATATCATTCCTTTCATTTATTATATTCGGGAAGTCTGTCAAGGAAAATACTCTTTTTTAGAACCTGTCTTTTAGGTTCTAAAAAAGGAAGATTTTACTTGATGGACTTCTTTAAATTATTTAGATAAACCCATGCTTGAATTAGAGGTATTGGCAATGCATTTTTTGCCAATACCTCTTAATTATAAAATAGCAGAAATGTAAAGGCATATAGAAAGTAGACCTTAGTCGTTGTGTATATCCGTTTTATTTAAAGAAGATATTGACAAACTAGGATAATAATGGTAAGCTAATGCTAAGCTAATGTTAAGCTATTATTATATTATTAATTATTATATGAAAAGGGGTAAGAATATGAATGAAAAGAAAGTAACGTTGCAAGTTGTAGTTAGTCAGAATTTAGCTGACAGAATTGATTACTATGCCAATTATATGGGAA
>DUUM01000353.1 GCA_012841565.1 Candidatus Epulonipiscium sp.
AACAATAAATCCCCCGCTTGTAGGTTGTTCCTACTAACCTTTACACCATTCCTTGCATATTGAGCCGCTGAACTTCTTTGTAAAGAAACACCTGCCTTCTTCATCACCTGTTGGGTAAATCCAGAGCAATCAATCCCCCTTGTCAAACTGTTACCACCGTAGCGATAGGGATTTCCAATAAACCTTTTTACATAATCAATAACTTCATGAGCCTTTGTTGTCTTAGGATCGCTTTTCGGTGTTTCTTTTAGGGATACTTCCTTTACCTCCGAAATATCTTTTGTAGATACTAAATATAAAAACGGATCTTCTATGTAGGATTGATGAACAAATCCAAAGAACGATTCTGTCGGCAAACTAATATAATACCAATCCCCTACTTGATAATGAACCGAAATACTTTCTCCCTTATGAAACTGCCTGTTTACTTTAGAATTTAATGTAGGGTATGTTCGACTATTTACACCATTAGCATTAATCTTGGCCTTTACTTTAAACACATCTACATACTGGGCATCTACATAAGCCGTATATCCTTCTTTGCTTTCGACTACATACCATTCAGGGGAAATTTGGTCAAGAACCTTAACTGTTTCCTTTTTACCGTAACTGTCTAAAACGGCTGCCTTTATAGAAGGAGAGTTTCTAACATTTAAGGCTTCTACATTAACAGCTGCGTATGACTCAGCATATACATTATTTCCTATTAATAAAGATCCTACTATACCTGCTAATAAAATACCCATCTTTCTGATTTTCATTTTCTATTCCTCCACATTTAATTTGTCTTATACATTTTATTTACATACTTGTTCAATTTGTAATTATTAACTAATTGTTACAGACTTATTGTATAATATTAAATGCACGTTGTCAATAGTTTTTATATTGTCTATAAGTTTAATATGATTGTAATGTTATGAATAGATAAAAAATGAGCCAGTAGTTGGTCTCCTACTGGCTCATTTTTTCTTTTAAACTAGATTCCTATACTGTTTTTCTTGCAAAAAACCAAATTCTTGTTCCCACCTACTGTGGCCTATATTCCTTTTGCTCAAAGGAACTGGCAATCATCTTCCTTGCTTGCTCTAGGCTTTCTACCTCCCCTACAGCTTTCATTTGCATTACAATGTTTCCTAGTGCTGATGCTTCAATAGGTCCTGCTAACACCTGCATATTGACTGTATTAGCAACGTGCTGGCATAAAAACTGATCTTGAATACCGCCACCTACCATGCGTAACCTTTCGATGTTTTCTCCTGTAATTTCAGCAAAAGCATCCATTGTTTCTTTATAATGAACAGCTAATCCATTATATGCTGCTCTAGCTATTTCTCCAATAGTTGAAAGTTCTACGTCATATGTTTCCTTACAATAGTCAATAATCTCCTGCTCCATACTAATGGGAGCTAAAAATCTAGGATCCGCTACATCTACTCCATAATCATGGTCCGTTTTCATCACTTCTTGTATAATATCCGGGAATCCCAAATTATGTCCTTGTTCGTTCCATCCTTTGCGCAGTTGTTGTAAAAACCAAAGTCCATTAATATTTTTTAGGAACCTAATTTTATCTTCTACGCCGCCTTCATTAGTAATATTAAACTCTAAAGACTTATCATTAATAAAAGGCGAATCCAGCTCCATACCCATTAAACACCAGGTACCACAAACAAGATAAATCTCCTTTTCTGATTCTAAAGGAGTACCTGCTACAGCCGATGCTGTGTCATGACTCCCCACTGCCACAACAGGTATTGCACCAAGACCTGTTTCTATTTGTATTTCTTTTGTTAATTTCCCTACAACTGTTCCTGGTTTCACTAGTTTTTGCAAAAAGTCCATTGGTAGCCCTAAATCCTCAAATAATTCCTTGGAGTACTCTCTGGTATTTGCGTCTAAAACAGCACCTGTAGATGCAGCCGTATATTCATTATATTTTTCTCCTGTTAGTAAGAAGCCAAATAAATCTGGCATAAATAACCATGCCTTTCCTTGGC
>DUUM01000354.1 GCA_012841565.1 Candidatus Epulonipiscium sp.
TAGGCAAGTCCTATTTAGGAGGATATATATAATGGCAGGACATTCAAAATTTGCAAATATTAAGCATAAAAAGGCAAGAAATGATGCGCAAAGAGGGAAGATTTTTACGAAAATGGGTAGGGAACTAACCGTAGCTGTAAAAGAAGGGGGAGGTACCGACCCAGAATTAAACTCTCGTCTGAGAGATGCGATAGCTAAGGCTAAGTCTAATAATATGCCTAATGATACCATTCAAAGAAGTATCAAAAAAGCATCTGGTGAAGATGGGGCAAATAATTATGAGAGAATCACTTATGAGGGGTATGGCCCTAATGGTGTTGCAGTTATAGTAGAGGCCTTAACGGATAATAAAAACCGTACGGCATCTAATGTTAGGCATGCCTTTTCCAAAGGTGGCGGAAATATGGGAACAACAGGCTGCGTTTCTTTTATGTTTGATAAAAAAGGTGAAATTGTAATTGAACGCTCAGCAACTGAAATGGACGAAGATGAATTAATGATGCTTGCTATAGAAGCAGGTGCAGAGGATTTCATTGCAGAAGAAGAAGGTTTTACAATCATTACAGATCCAGATGAGTTTAGTAATGTCCATAGACAGTTAGAAGAGGCAAATATCCTTATGGGGTCAGCAGAAGTTGCCATGATTCCCCAAACCATGACAGAACTCACAGATCCAGAAGATATTAAAAAGATGGGGCAATTAATGGAAATATTAGAAGATGACGATGATGTTCAGGACATATTCCATAATTATGATGAAGTGTAGATGATGCGAAAAATCTGCAGGGGATGATGATATTAGTATCATTCATCCCCTGCTAATATTTTGCATATTGTGTTTATAGACGTTTGAGCATATCGCGCTGGCGGCGCATGATTAGTTGACCTAGGAGGTTTTCTTTTTCTTGAGACAGCATATGAAACTGAATGCGATAAACATAAAGATCAGCTAAGTTTTTTTCTAGTTCTTCTAGAACAAGCCCTTCTAGTGTAAAAAGTGTATCAAAGAGTGTGATTTCAATGTGAATAGAATCATTTCTTGAGATTTTGTCTTCACATGCCATTCGAAGACCACCAACGCTAATATCAAGGGTAGAGGCTTTTTTTAATGGAAGGGGCTTTCCGGTACTATACTTAAATGGTTCAACCCATTCTAGGCGGAAAGATTGACGTTGTTGATTTCTTTCTAGTGGGGACATAATAACCCCGCTGTAATAAAAAAGACCTTGTTTGTTTTTAGAAAAACTTATAATTTTAACAGTGGTCATATAAACACATGCTTTGGTAATCATGACAAAAGGATAGACCCTGTCATGTAGCAAACGAACGTAATCTCCGAGAATTAAAGGAGCATGAAAAGTGATATTATTTTGGTGCCAATCAATAATTGTAGTAATATAGGTTTTGTTTTCTTTTCCTTCTACGATGATTCGCGCTGATGCATTCATATCATCCATAATTATTTTGTAATAATCAGCAATACTTTTTTGAATAGAATTCATTGGTAAATCCCCCATTTCACATACTAATAGTATATCTATTATAATACATATGAATGAAAGAATACAAGTGGGGCAAAATATAATAAGGAATAAATTGAGTAAAAATATATTATCAAGAGGTATTAAATGAGAAAAATAATAATAGTTGCTTTAAATCCAGCAATGGATAAGACGATAAAAATTAATGGGCTTGAGCTTGGACGAGTAAATCGCATATCGGAAATTAGATATGATATGGGCGGTAAGGGGATTAATGTTTCTGAGCTTCTCATGGAATTTGGTATTAAAAGTATTGTAACGGGATTTTTAGGCGGCCATTATTCAGACTTATTTAAAGATCAGTTAATGAAAAAAGGAATTGAAACGAAGTTTTTCAAAGTGCTAGAAGATACCCGGGTCAACACCAAAATTATCGATACAGCTACAGGTGTTTGTACAGATATTAATGAACAAGGTCCTTATGTGTCACAAGAGATTTTAGACCGATTTTTAAAATCCTTTACCTTAATGTGTAAAGAAGAGGATATCATCGTGTTAACTGGCGGTGCAAGTCCTGGGATTCCAGTAGATATTTACGGCACATTAACAAGCATTGCAAAATCAAAAGGGGCCTTTGTCTTATTAGATGCAGACGGAGATTTGCTTAAACATGGGATTGCAGCAGGTCCAGATATTATAAAACCCAATCAATATGAATTTTTTCAGCTAAAAGGCAAAGAAGATTTAACCCATGATGAAATATTAACATTTGCAGCTACACTAAGGGCTAATGGCCTAGGGAAAATCCTTCTTTCACTTGGAAGTAAAGGGGCTATGTATCTTACAGAAGGTGGAACCTACTACGCCCCTTCCCTTAAAGTTGATGTAATTAGCCCAGTAGGGGCGGGGGATGCAATGGTTGCCTCATTAGTGCATAGTAAATTACAAGGATTAAATGATGAGCAGACCCTTCGGTATGCTGTAGCTTGCGGCGCTGCAACGGTTACTTTAGAAGGAACACAAATCTGCACAGCAAGGCAAGTAAGCAAGTTATTACAGAAAGTAAAAATACATACTATTTAGAGGGACAGACATCTTCTAAGAAAGCCTGTCTCCATAGAACCATAGGAGGAAATGATGAAGAAAAATCAAGAGTTTGAAGGTGTTGTGGAAACGGTTAAGTTTCCGGATCGAGGAATTGTTAAGGTAGAGGATACCCCTGTTATGATAAAAGGAACCATTGCTGGGCAAAAGATTCAAGGCCGGGTTACCAAAAAAAGAAGAAATAAATGCGAAGGAAGGCTGCTTTCGGTGTTAGAAAAAGCCCCCCATGAAGTGGAACCTTTTTGCAAACATTTTGGGGCAGAAGGCTGCGGAGGGTGTGCCATTCAGCAGCTTTCTTATGAGGATCAATTACTTAGAAAACAAGAACAAGTAAGGGAGTTATTTAAAGATGCTGGAATAATTGATTATAAGTGGAAGGGCATTCA
>DUUM01000355.1 GCA_012841565.1 Candidatus Epulonipiscium sp.
GATATCGTTGCGTCCATTTTTTTATAATATTCATTGTCGCGAGATATAGCATCTTTTCAAGAGATGTGTCGCTGGGGAATACACTCTTGGTTTTTGTTGCTATACGATATTGCCTATTAACCCCTTCAATAATATTTGTCGTGTACATAATTCTTCTGATATCCTCACTAAACTCAAAGAATGGACTTACTACATCCCAATTCGTTTCCCAATTACTGATTGCAAAAGGATATTTTTTGCCCCAATTCTCTTTTAAAATCTCTAGTTCTGCTTACCATTTCAGCTGAAACTTCAATGCCATAGATATCTTTGAGTTGGTCATGAATATCCCTAGTACTCATTCCACGGGCATATAAAGAAATAATCTGCTCTTCAATTCCCGAGATATCCCTTTGATATTTAGGAACGATTTTGGGTTCAAAATCACCATTGCGGTCTCTAGGAATATCAATAGGAAACTCACCAAACTGGCTTTTAATTGTTCTTTTGCTATTGCCATAAAAAAACTCCTTCCTGGTTTGAATTATCTATATCTAATTCTTGCCAAGAAGGAGGTATTTATTTCCAAAGACACAAGATTATTTACACTACCTGATTAAGGATTGCGAATCAGGAAAGATAGACGTGATCATCACAAAATCTATATCAAGATTTGCTAGGAACACCTTGTAAATCATAAGAAGTTTTTAGGATACACCAAAAATGAGGAAGGCAACCTTATCATCAATAAAAAGCAGGCTGAAACTGTAAAAAGGATTTATAGTGACTACCTTGCAGGCAAGGGGACCTAATCAAATAGCGAAAGAACTTGGGGATGCCCTTCTTCAAAAGACCTATACAGTAGATTTTCTTACAGAAGAAAGAGCATTAAACAAAGGGGAAGTTCCAATGTACTATGCTGAGGGAAGCCACCCTGCCATTATAGAGAAAGATATGTGGGGAGTGTGGGAGTGCTTTTGGAAGAAAGACTTGGAACTCTACGGATGAAGAAATATTATTTAAGGCTTTTGTTAATAGTTTCAATGCACTGGTGGAGAATAAAGGACACTTTATGGAAAAGTGGGAAGCTGAAGAAGGGGATGAGCTTAAGAGATATAAGGCTGGAGAGTTTATTGAAATTATTGGGAAAATTGAAGAACGAAACCATGAACATTATAAGAAAGCGTAAAAAGGTTGTACATGTAGAAAATGCGGACTATTTTGATTACAAGGATGAAGCTTACGATATAGAAGAAGAATACTTAGAAGTGCTTAATAAAGAAAAACTGCTTACCTGTATTAATAGGCTTTCAGATGAGGATAAAACTTTGATTCACTTACGTTTTGCAAATGAAGTGGGATTTAAACATATTGCTGGGCTCTTAGGCATTACTGAAGAGGCTGCAAAAAAACGTGGTCAACGTATTTTAAAGAAATTGCGCCAATTTTATGAAGGGGGTGATGAAGATGCCAAAAACAGCTAACGATATGATGAAAGAGGTATGTCAGTTATCTTTGCAAAATGAGTTCAAAAGAATTGCGAAATTAAATATCAGTAATATTAAGTATCAATCATTATCCTCAGGGCAGGCCCAGCAATTAGCTAGAAAAATAGCTCTATTACCATCAGAGTATCGAAATATCCTTTTGTTTCACTATTGCTTTAATAGTATACCAAATGAAATAGATAAGGTGTTGGAGATAGAAAATGCTATAAGTAAATTGCCCTATGTACAAAAAATGTTATCAGGTCTTATGGGATTAGAAGATTTATGGATTGATGAGGGCTCTATGCAAAAAGCCAGCCAAATAGTTCTGACAGAAATGGCTAAAGACTATGAGAACGTAGAGGTGCTACACAGGCCAGACTATTCTAAGGAGTTTAGACAGAAACTAAAGACTATTAAAATTAAACGAAACCCTAAGAGAATGCTTATGCTAATGGCTAAAAGGGCAGCTGTCTTTATCTTGGTCTGCATTCTAAGTATCTCTGCTGCTCTAGTGGTTAACGTAGAGGCACGGGAGAAAATGTTAGGTTGGATCATCCAGGTGTATCCAGAATTTAATATATTTATACAGCAAAATATAAATGATGATAATGACTTAGTTAAGCTAACCGATCTTAGGATTAACTATATCCCTGAGGGGTTCGAATTGATGGATATTCACCAAGGTCGTAAAATGCTAATATATGATTATTTATCAGTGGATAATAAAGTCTTAACAATAAAGTTCTCTGATCCATCTAGTGAAGGGAAATCATATTATGATATAGAAGGGGTTGAAATAGAAGAAATAATGTTTAAAGGATCTGAGGCGTATACGTGGGAAACAGATGTAATGACTTATTTTCTATGGCATCAAGATGGTATTGAATGCCATATTTCAGGAAATCTAAATAAAGAGGAAATTATAAGAGTTGCAGAAAATATTTCAAAATAATTTTAAAGAACATGTCCCTTTTTCTCATCTTGTGCGTTATATAAGTAGGTGCCTAATAACAACAAGGGGGTGCAAGCAGTATGAAAGGAAATAAATATAGTTATGCTATTATTGGAATTCTGATTTTAGCAACTATTCATTTGTTATCAGTAACCATTTTGAATTCAGAATATTTATTTATATGGGGACAAATTATACAGGACAAAGGTTTAATGAAAGAGCAATAGGAGTTGTAGCTTTAATTTTTTGCATGTTCTGTAGTGGTTATGTCTTTTATAAAAAAGCCTCGACTAGAATAACAATTGAATAGGAGTTTGATGATTATGAAAAATAAATTTTTGAAAATAGTAGGTGTGTATACTTTAGTTTTTACTGTTTGTACATCAAGTTTTGTAGTGTTTGCCTCCGCTAGACATTACCGTAATGAAGGTGAAAAACCAGCGCCAACGTATCCACTAAACGCAAATAATGAAACATATGGTTCATCGGCAGATGCTATATCCCAAGATACTGAACCTGATTTGGTTTTAGTGCAACTTGCAGATGGCGCTTTAGGTTATGTAAGAAATGAAGAGTTAACAGGAGAAGTTCCGAGTAATCCTGAAGAAGCGGTAGCTATGCAAATAGAGAAAGAAAATCGTATACAGAGGGCTAGAGGTTTGAAAACGGGAAGAACAATAAATGTTTATGATGTAAACGGTGAGGTTGTCTTAGGAGAATTTTTCATCTCTGATGGACTTCCTAGATCAATCAGAGGAGAATCTAATGATAATAATTAATTTAAGGGGTTGTTAAAAATGACCGAGTCATGGTTCCACTAAGGTTTATAGCAGAAGCATTTGGGTGTGAAGTAGATTACAAAGACCGAATAGTAGTCATCACACAAAAACAGATTAATAAAGAATTTAAGCAATTTAAAGCTAATATGGCAATAATTACTGAAGATGTGACTTTACAAGATCCTTATGTAGTCACTGAGGATTCTAATAATAAGTTGATATATCAAAAGATAAATAATGATGTTTTTTCTTTGAGAAGAAACGATATGGTGATAGTAATTGAGGAGTATGATACTAAATGTCGTATTATGCAGGCATTTGGTGATCTTCCTCTTGTTCGTGGTACGATTGAAAAAAGTAAACTCAGTTATGACACATCACTTTTTAAGGATAATGCCAATCAAGCTATTGTTAATGATGCAATGAGTTATGATGGAATCAATGGTAAGAAAGAAGGAGTACAGTATGGCGTAGGTCGAATATTAGAACGTAAGGGGGAGTGGGCAAAAATATCACTTCCTATGGAAGAAAGGGACTACTGGTTTAAGTCGGATAGTTTGTCAAATGAATTTGATACGACAGTCGTTGATTATGTAAGGTAGTAAAAATAAGACGCTTAAGACTGGTGCCCAGTTTGCCATAAGTGTACTAGATAAGAAATTTGACAGCCCACATATAGTAAGTGGCATAGATGATATTAAGATTTTTCCACTTTTCAATAACTACTCAGATTATGGAAGCTATAATGAATTATGGATGATTAAGGATGATAAGTTGTCCAAGTTGCATTCTTTTAATGGCATTCAAGCATATATTGATATGGGAGAGCCTATTAAACTTTCTCCAGAAAATGACAAAATTGCCGTACAAACATCTTCTAGAAAAAGCAGCTCATTTAATATTATTGATTTAAAGACTGGCAAGGTTAGCTCTGAAATTATGAAACTAGCCATAGAAAAAGTAGCAAGGGATCATAAGGATTACAATAATACCTACCCAGATGGCGCATATAGTTGGGGGCATACTCTGAAATGGACCAGTAATGATACGGTAGAATTTGAAGCAAGGCTTGCCTATAACTATATGGAGATAATAGAGGAAGTAACTGTAAGGTACAACTTTTCAAATCAATCTTTAGCATATACAAAGCATTAAATCCATGTATTAGAACCACATTCAGAAAGGAGCCATGTTATGATTAAAAGAATTAAGACCCTGCATTTATATTTCTTGTTGGCAGGTGTAATATTACTAGTGAGGCCTAGCATAGCCCACGCAAAGGCAATAGAAAAGGGGAACCCAGTAGCCTACTATGATTATGATAGAATCATACTATCAGATGATACAGTTATTGATATTGATACCAGTTATATCGCCTTATTTATCAATGGAACTTTAGTACCTGATTATGAAGTAATTATTAGAGAGAGTCGTGCCCTAGTACCTATTAGGTTAATAAGCCAGGAGCTTGGCTCCAAAGTAGATTGGGATGGGAAAATACAAAAGGTAACAGTAGAAAAAGGTGCTAATAAAATTTCTATAACCATTAATAATAAAAAAGCAGTCATTAATGGTAAGGAGTTATTACTAGATTGCCCTGCTGTAATCTATAAAGATTTAACCTACGTGCCTCTAAGATTTATTGTAGAAAATCTTGACGGATTAGTAGTCTATGCTAAAAGGTTAGATCCGGATTATACTTATTATTACGATACACAAATGCCAGTTTCGCCAGCTGATACAATCATAAGAGAATTTCCCAATATTATGATAGATGAGAAAGAAAGTTTAGAAGTTAAGATTTCACAAGATCAAGCTATGGAAGAAGTAAAAAGGATGTGTACCATTGGGCTTGAAAATTTTAAACGTTCGCTAAAGCAAAATCTAATTGAATCAGATGAAGAGGCAGATCGCTTTGATGATGTCTTTATAAGTATTGAAAAAGAAATTAGTAGAATGATCTATCTAGGGGAAGTATCCAGGTACCATAAATTTACCATAGGAGCCTATGATATATTGTTCGATAAATATAATCAAAATATGCTCTTTGTCATGTATTCATCAGGTATTATTGTTAAGGCATTTGATCCTAATGATCCAGCACTATTTGTGCCAATTTTTATTGTGGGATAAACATATAGGGGGGTTCAAAATAGCCTAGGGGGGGTTCAGAATCAAATTTACCCCATACTATCGCGTATTAGTATCTTCCCTTTGTCTCAACCCACGTTGAAAGTGTGTGTTTATTAGAAAGACGAAATGTTAAGAATTAACTGGGGTCAGTCCTCATGGGCCCGAGGCGTTAGCCTTGGGCCTTGCTACAGTTGAAGGGCTTAAAGATAGAACAGTGGATAATACGAGTATAGGACGGATACCACAAGCATAATCAGTAGTGGCTGTTTTAGATGAATAATAAGTGTGTTTAATTTTCCCTTGGGCTATGGCTTGAGGGATTTTTTTGTAGGGGGCCAAACATTCTTTCCACCGCCCTCTTGACAAATTATCTAATAGGCTTTAATATATTGTTAGGCAAGACTTAACTAATTAAGGAGTGGGGTGATAATTTGGATTATAATAAGAAATTATATGAAACTTACAAGGGACTTAGGGAATTAAAGGGAGAGTGCTCATGTAAACTAACTAATGAACTTAATATGTCGGAATTAACACTTCGTCAAATTGAGTATATAAAAAAGATTGGAAAATACGAATGTATTACAATTACTGGGTTAGCGGAGATATTAGATTTATCTAAACCATCAATTACACAGATGATCAAGAAATTTATTAGTTTAGACTGTGTTTATAAAAGTCAATGCCAAGAAGATGGTAGAGTTCAATATATATATCTTACTGAAAGAGGAAGACATATAGCTGAATTTGAAAATTTAGAAATTAAAAGATTAGTGGAAAGAATATTAGAACGACTAGATGAAAAAGAAACAACTATTTTAATAAATATTTTAATGAAACTCAAGGACTAAAAATCTATTAAATTAGTTAGGTTAAGGAAAACTAATTAAATTATTAAGAAAATATGGAGGGAAATTATGGAGAAATTAAATATAAATAAAGAGTTATCTGTGGTGGCTATACCAAATTTAGTTTTATTTCATGGTGGGAATCTTAATGTGAAATTAAGCACGGAGCTTAGTGATGGACTTTATGAAAGAATTGAAGAAGATGGGTTTTATGCCATTGCTTTAACAGTAAAAAATTATAAAAGTAATGGACTATATGAAGAAGATGATTTTTATGGTATTGGTACTTTAATCAAAATATTAGATAGAACAAGAAGAAGTGATGGCTATGAATATAATATAGATGTGCTAGAAAGAGTAAAAGTAAAGGAATTTAACTCATCTGAAAATAATTTAAGGGTAAAGTATGATTTCATTCCTGATATTATAGACTTAAATGAAAAAGAACAAAATCAAATATTAGAATATATGAAGAATTCAACTGCTGAAATTAGCAAGAATTTTAGGGGTTCTGAAACCTATGTGGAATATATAATGGGAATAGATAATATTTCAAGTATTATCGCATATTTACTCCCTTATATAAATTTACCTCCTGGGGAGAAGCAAGCATTCTTAGAGATGCGTTCATTAAAAGAAAGAAGTCTAAAGATGTTAGATTTTTTAATTGAGCATAAGGCATCAATAGAACTTCAAATAGAACTATCATCTAAGTTAAATCAAGATATTAATAAAAATTATAGGGAAAATATTTTAAGAAAACAACTAGAAGCTATTCAGGAAGAATTAGGAGATGCTGAGGGAAGTAAGGAGAGTAAGAAAAAAGACTATCAGGAATTAATAGAAGCTGCAAATATGCCTGAAGATGTGAAAGAAGTGGCATTGAATGAATTGGCTAAACTAAATCGGCAAGGCCCTAATAGCCCAGAAGGAAATACAATCCAAAACTACTTGGATTTATTGACATCTTTACCTTGGAGTAAAGGTCAAATTAGGGACATAGATATTAAAGCTGCAAGAAAGATATTAGATGAGCGGCACTATGGACTTAAAAAAGTAAAGGATCGGGTGATTCAACATTTAACAGTAATGAAATTGAAACAAAACAAGCAAGGCTCAATTTTGCTATTAGTAGGACCACCAGGAACGGGTAAGACTAGTTTAGGAAAAAGCATAGCGGAAGCTTTGGGACGTAAATATGTTCGAATAAGTCTTGGCGGAGTTAGAGATGAAGCTGAAATCAGAGGCCATAGGAGGACCTATATAGGAGCATTGCCAGGAAGAGTAATTCAAGGAATAAAAAAAGCAGGTGAAAATAATCCAGTATTTGTATTGGATGAAGTGGACAAGTTGATGGCGTCTGTGAATGGTAATCCAACCAGTGCGTTACTAGAAGTTTTAGACCCAGAACAAAATGATAGCTTCTCAGATCATTATTTAGAGGTACCCTATGATTTGTCAGATGTATTTTTCATTGCAACAGCAAATAGCTTAAAGGATATTCCAGCGCCACTTAGAGACCGTATGGAGATTATAGACATCAGTAGTTATACAAGCTATGAGAAGTTCCATATTGGTAAAAATCACTTAGTATCTTCCATATTAGAGGAAAATGGATTAAACAAAGATCAACTGCAAATTGAAGATGAAGCTATAAAATTGATAATAGAGAGATACACAAGAGAAGCTGGTGTAAGAGAATTAAAACGTAAGTTATCAGCAGTGGCAAGAGTAGCCACAGAAAAGGTAGTTGAAGGAGATATTCCCTTACCTTATATCGTAAAAGAAGATATGTTATTTGATATATTAGGTCATGAAGTTGTTAACTATGATCGGGTAAATAAAAGCAATCCACCAGGAGTTGTAACAGGTTTAGCTTGGACACCGGTAGGAGGAGATATATTATTCATTGAAGGTACAATGATGCCGGGTAATGGTAAATTAATACTAACAGGTCAGCTTGGAGATGTAA
>DUUM01000356.1 GCA_012841565.1 Candidatus Epulonipiscium sp.
GCTAAAAAAACAATTACCTTCACTTTTATCCTCCTCATATTGATAAGCCTACTAAGATTCTGATACGATTTCTTCATAACTTTTAATGGCAAAATCTCGTCCGTGGTCTGTTAATTTTATCATTTCATTCTCTATATATATCATTTTTTCTTTTTTCAAACGCCCCATTATTTGATTTAAAAACTCTTTATCCCAGTTTATATGATTTTGTATACTAGTAATTCCAAGTTCAGTGTGCTCATCTGCATCTCCTTCATGATTAAAGACATGAAATAAAAGGGATTTCCCTGCAAACTCAAGTTTTTGATTTTTTCTTCTTTGCATGATCGTCAGTAATCCTCTTTGAGGTGCAACTATAAATACAAGTAAAAATATAATACCTGTCATTACAGCCATAGAACCTGCAATAGAAACATCAAAATATGCTGCAAATTGATAGCCTAAAACTCCGTTTATAGAGCCTATTAATGCACTTAAAATAATCATCCATTTTAAATTATCTGTAAGAAGATATGCCGTTACCGGTGGTCCTATCATAAAGGCTATGACAAGGATTGACCCAACTGATTCAAATGCCCCTACAGCTGTTATGGATACTAAAGTCATTAAACTATAATGAATAATAGGTGGTGCAAACCCCAGTATTGTAGCAAGTGCTGGGTCAAATGTAACAATTTTAAGTTCTTTAAAAAATCCTATTATAAAGATTAAATTTAATAATAAAATTGTTCCCATTGAGTAAATAGCCTTTGGTCCCAAGTCTCTACCAAATAACATTAGCCTATCAAAGGGTGCATAGGCTAGTTCCCCAAGCAAAACGGAATCTGTATCTAGATGAACGGACCCTGCATATTTCGAGATAATAATAATGGCTATACTAAAGAGAAGGGGAAACACAACCCCTATAGCCGAATCCTCAGAAACAAGCCTGGTATTATTTAAAGCCTCTGTTAAAAACACAGTTACAACCCCCATAATAGTAGCACCTACTATTAATAATGGGGAGGATAAGCTCTCAGTTATAAAAAATGCAATTACAATTCCAAGTAAAATGGTATGGGTAATAGCATCTGTCATCATAGACATCTTCCTAAGCACTAAAAACACTCCTGGCAGGGAACAAGCTACAGCCACTATAATTGCTATTAATTGTATTTCTAAATCTGCTGTCATCTCATTTTCCCTCCTTCTTAAAGTAATTTTCCATATGATTTATACCATCTTCTGTAATACACCATTTATCAAAATAACCTCTACTTGCTAGCCCCCTTGTGCTTAAGTCCTTTAACTGTTTTCTAACAAGCTGTTTTCCTTTTTCACTAGGCGACACATTAGGACTGATAGTTACGATGTCATGGCAATGATTCAGATGATCATGATTCATGGCTAAGTGATATAGATTTGCTAAAACCTGATCTGTGCTAATCATCTTTTGTTTTTTCTTATTATTTAAATAGCTCCACACAAGACCTCTATTCGGCGCTATAGCAAGGCTTACCAAGACTATTACACTAATAAAGATAACAATCATAGGCCCTGTTGGAAGTTTGGATACAACAGAACTGATAATGGTCCCTCCTATGCCGGAGATAGCTCCAAATAAAGCCGAAAGGATTACCATAATATGCAGTTTATCCGTCCACTGCCTTGCAGCTACTGCTGGTGCTGTAAGCATGGCACTCATGAGAATAACACCTACTGTTTGAAGGCCTATTATAATAGAAGTAACAATCATTGCAAAAAGAAGGGTTGTTATTTTTTTCGTATCAAACCCTAAGCTTTCCGCAAACTCCATATCAAAAGAAACTAGCTTAAATTCCTTCCAAAAAAGTGCCACAAGGAGTAACAAGATTACCCCAAGGATTGCAATAATTTTTACATCCCTTAAAAGCACTGTTGAGGCTTGACCAAAGATAAAATTTTCAAGCCCCGCTTGATTTGAATTAGGTATCTTTTGAATATAAGTTAAAAGAACAAGTCCTCCTCCAAAAAATACGGATAGTATCAGTGCTAAGGCACTATCAAACTTAATCCTAGAATACTTACTAATTCCATTAATTATAAAGGTGGATAATAAGCCTGAAACCAGTGCCCCTAAAAGCAGTATTTCTGTATTTTTTGTTCCTGTAAGCAAAAATGCTAGGGCTATTCCTGGGAGGGCTGCATGGGATACCGCATCTCCTAATAAGCTTTCTTTTCTAATTACTGCAAAACTTCCAAGTACCCCACTAATAATTCCAAGAAGTGCAGAACCAAGGGATACAATTTGTAATGTATAATCTGTTAATATGAGATTTAAAACCTTCAATTCTATCACCTACCTTTTTAAAATTTGCCCTGTACTCCTGTATGTTTTGTTTAAGTTTTCATCTGTAAAGACTTCCTCTACTGGTCCTACTTCTATGATTTGCCTATTTAACAGTACAACCCAGTCAAAATATTCTTTTACGGTTTGAAGATCGTGATGGACAACGATTAATGTTTTCCCTCTATTTTTCAATTCTTTTAAAAGCTCTACAATAGCTACTTCTGTTTTTGCGTCTACTCCTTTAAAAGGTTCATCCATAAAATATATATCTGCATCTTGAACAAGGGCTCTTGCTAAAAACACCCTTTGTTGTTGCCCACCTGAAAGCTGAGAAATCTGCCTGTTTGCAAAATCCTTCATGCCTACCTTTTCTAAAGCCTCAAGTGCTAATTCTTTATCTACCTTACCAGGTCTTTTAAACCAGCCAAGCTCCCCGTATCTTCCCATCAAAACAACATCTAATACGTCTGCTGGGAAGTCCCAATCCACACTTTCACTTTGGGGAACATAACCAATATGTTTCCTGTGTTCTTTATAACTTTCCCCCTTAAAAAGTACGCTTCCTGATATTGGTTTTACTAAGTCTAACATAGCCTTAATAAGAGTCGTTTTACCGGATCCATTTGGTCCTACAATAGCCATTAAAACAGACCGGGGAATTTCTAAATCTATATCCCATAGTACAGGCTTGTCACTATACGCCACGGTCATATCTTCTACCTTTATAATATAATCAAGTTCTTTCATCTGTATCCTCCTTTGTTTGTTATTTTAATGCATCTACAATTGTGTCAATATTTTCTTTAACAGTACCTATATAACTTTCTGCCTCTGTTCCGGCATCTCCTGTAGAGTCAGAGTAAAGTTCTCCCCCTATTTCTACATCAAAACCTTTGGCCTTAACCGCTTCTTGAAGGGCTTCTATATTTTTTCTTGGAACAGAAGATTCAACAAATATAGCTTTTATTTGCTTTTCCACTATAAAATCTGCTAAATTTCTTACATCAGACGTCCCGGCCTCTGCATCTGTACTAATACCTTGTAATCCTCTAACATCAAATCCATATTGGTTCCCAAAATATTGAAATGCATCATGGGCTGTTACAAGAATTCTTTGATCCTCATCAAGTTCATTTGTTCTATTTCTTACATACTGATCAAGCTCATCAAGTTCATTTAAATATCTAGCTAAGTTCTCATCATATTTTGCTACATTATTTGGATCTAGTTCCTTTAGCCCCTGAGCCATTCTTTCTGTAGCCCCTTTCCACATTTGTACATCAAACCATACGTGGGGGTCAAAATATCCTGGGTTTGTTTGAAAATCTAAAAGCAAACTCTCATCCAGGTTTTCATTTGCTGCAAAGATAATTTTATCTTTTATATTTTCAAAAACCTCTCCCATTCTACCTTCTAAATGGAGTCCATTATAGACAACCATATCGGCATTTGTCATTCGCTTAACATCTCCAGCACTTGCTTTGTAAAGATGCGGGTCCACTCCTGGGCCCATTAATGCCTCAACCTCTACTAGGTCCCCTGAAAGTTGTTTTACCACATCTGCTATAATAGTTGTTGTAGTTACAACCTTTAACTTGCCATTATCCGGCGCCTTTGCACCACATCCTACTAAAAGTACACTTGTAAAGATGAGTGCTACTATCGTCCTTATTATTTTTTTCATTCTAACATCCCCTTATCAACATATATTTTTTTAGCTAAATCAAATTTAATTTCAATCTTTTTTTCCTTGTTTTTAATTTTTATATTTCCCTTGGAATCCTTGCCCAATACTGTTATCTTATCACCAATATTTAAATCTATCAATTTTGCATATCTTAAAATTTCCTTATCATCTGCTAATCTTTTTATCACTAGGCTTTCCCCACTATTTATCTGATCCAAAGAAATATCATTAAATAGGTAACCATTGTTTCTTATAGGAGTGCCATGGGGACAAATTTCAGGATAATCTAAATATTCTTCTAAGCGCTCTTCTAACTTAGGGCTTGTGATATGTTCTAACATTTCAGCTACTTCATGAACATCTTCCCAATCGTATTTAAGCTTTTCTACTAAAAACACTTCCCAAAGCAGATGTTTCTTTTTAATTTCAAGGGCTTTTTCTAATCCATATGTGGTTAGCTTGACTCCTTTGTACAATTCATATTCTAGATACTCTTCTTTAACTAATTTTTTAATCATTTCAGATACGGAAGGGGGAGATACTTTAAGCTCCCTAGCTATATCTTTGGTAGCTATTCTATTTTTTTCACCACCTAGCTCATATATAGTCTTTATATAGTCCTGCCTATTTACTGACATCTAACTTCCCTCCCAAAGATTAGGTATGCCTAATTATACTATATATTTTACTTTTTTTCAATTATTACTTTCTTATTACGACAAAATTTTATTATCATAAAAAAGGTAAGCTTAAGGAATTTCCCTTAAGCTTACCTTTTTATAATCTTCTACTTTAGATTATCCTCTTACTCTTTTATTTATCGTTGTACGCGTCCTGAAGCATCTCCGCCTACAAGATTTTCTACTTCTTCAACAGTTACCCTGTTAAAGTCTCCATGTATTGTATGTTTCAAAGCGGAAGCTGCTACGCCAAATTCTAGGGCGTCTTTAAAGTCTTTTCCTGTTAGCAAGCCATAAATAAGTCCCGCTGCAAAGGAATCTCCTCCACCTACCCGGTCAACAATTCGAACATCATA
>DUUM01000357.1 GCA_012841565.1 Candidatus Epulonipiscium sp.
AACATTTTTAATATCTTCTTGTAATGTAGAATACCCCTGTTTATAGCTATTAGATTGGTGAATTAATACCGTTCCATATCTGGTCATATATCTGTGACCCTTAGATCCAGCCATTAGAATTTTAGAACCTCCACTTGCCGTATATCCATCACAGTAAGTTTCAATAATAATTTTTTGCTCTTGCCAATACTCCATGTATGAGATCATTGCAAAAAGCGAACACACCCAGCCCCCGAAACTTGAAATTCTTACTTTAATATGATTGCGTTCAGATTCTGGCTTAGCCAGTTCTTGTTCTGCAAGTTTTTTTAGTTGCCGACAAAACATGACTTGTGAAAACCTATCAATTTCTACATCAAGATAAATAGTATTATTATTAAGATAGTCATTGATCTTCATTTCATCTAAAATTGTATTTTGTGGATTTAGTAACATATCCATAATTGTACCATTTTAACCTTTCGATAGTATTGGTGAATATTGTTATGTAAGTTCAATATCTTTTTTATTATTAAATTTCATATTAATAATTACGTCATCATTTCCGTGAAACATGATTAAGTTTTGAGACGAATTGCTAAAAAGTCTCTTTCCTTTTGCGTATTCGCCAACGCCACTCAAAGAACCATTAATAACACATTTGGCAAAATACTTTTCATTAATTGCAAAGCTGTGGTAGTGCCCCATTAGCACATAATCTGCCTTGATTCCCACTGACATACTCAAATCTTCAATTACTGTTTTAGGATTATCTAAGTGACCATGTACACAATAAAATACCTTATCATCAATCTTAAAATACCCAATGTTATCATCTATAATATTTGAAATTATTTCTATATTGTCGTATTTAGGATTATCTATAATTCTTCCAAGAATATACCAATCCATAATTTTAGCAAATGACTCTTTTTCAATATGTTCTTTATAGTTTTTATTTATTCTTGAATGATTATCAAGAGTTGAAATATATTTTATTTGTAAGCTATATTCGCTAAGAGTATGTAATAAATATGTCATTAATTCTGATACCCTCATAATTTGCTCTATGGAGTCCAATGTATCAGCCACTCTTGAGGACACATGGATATTTCCCGATATCATGTCTCCTAAACTACACACATATAGAGTTCCTATATTGTCTCGCTTACAATGCCATACAGTTCTATGTATTAAGTCTGTCACTTTATCTTCTAGTATTTCAGGACTAAACGAACCCCAAAAATTTTTAAAATCTTCTCCCATGTGCCAATCAGAAAGTTGAAGTATAGAAGAATTGTTACCAGTGAGTTTTATATCTCTCTCAATAAATCTATAGGGCTCTATTGTTTTAGCAACGTCAACTATAAACTCAAATACTTCCTCTATCCTAGCCTCATCTCTAAGTGTTTTTCTTTTCTCTCTAAGTGCATCCCATGCCCTAACCTTAGTTTTGTATAGACTATCTTCCCTTTCATCTATTAAATCTAAACGCTCACGAAGATTATCGTCTTGTATATATTCTTCCTTAACTTCTTTCCACATATTAGAGAATGATTGGTATATTTTTCTATGTCTTGATTCATCATAATCAACCCTAAGTTCCCTATTACATATCTCGCCAGCTTCATCCTGGCTTATATTACCCGTATCATCCATATATTTATATACACGCCATATAAAATGTCTTTCTGTCTCACTAGGTTCTAATTTAAAATTATTTTTTGTTATATTTAAACCCATATTTTGTTTTCTCCTATAATTTTATTATTTTATTTTGAAGTCATAATCTTTCGTCTGTTCCTCGCCACAATACGGACAAAAATACATTACTGCACCATCAACTTCATATGTATTCTCTTCATTTATTTCAAATAGCTTATTGCAAAACAAACATCTTACCCTTTTATTTTTCTTGCATCTTTTAGACTTTTTAAATCTTCCCTTTTATTATTATTTTTAATAATTTGCATAAGAAAATAGACACATCCACAACTAAGTGAATATGTCTACCTGTCTTTTTTATAGCCACTAAATGGCACTGTTTGGCTTAGTCCTCGTGAGGATATAAACCTGATCACTAAACTTTTATTTTACCAGTAGCCCACTCGTAGCTACCATACTTGTTAAACTCTTGCCTCGTCATAGTTTTCACAATTCTTAATTTCTATATCTACGCCTAGT
>DUUM01000358.1 GCA_012841565.1 Candidatus Epulonipiscium sp.
TACCTGCAACATATGTTTTAACCCATGATAGTATAGGGGTAGGGGAAGATGGACCAACTCATCAGCCTGTAGAGCATTTGGCCATGCTTCGTAGTATGCCAAACATGGTAACTTTCCGCCCAGCTGATTCTAGAGAAACAGCCGCTGCATGGTACTACGCTATTACAAGTAAGGAAAAGCCAACATCACTTGTCTTAACACGTCAAAACTTACCAGTCCTTGCTAAGTCCGGTAAAGAGGCACTAAAAGGTGCTTACGTTGTAAGTGATGTTTTACCAGAAGATGCAGATATTATTATGATTGCAACAGGTTCAGAAGTACAACTCATCGTTGAAGCAGCTACAAAGCTAGCCGAAGAAGGTATTAAAGTAGCAGCAATTAGTATGCCTTCTATGGATTTATTTGAAATGCAATCAGAAGAGTACAAAGAAAGTATTTTACCAAGAAATAAAACAAAGCGTATAGCTGTAGAAGCCTTATCCCCATTTGGATGGCATAAATATGTAGGACTTGATGGGGAAGTAATTGCTATTGATGAATTTGGCGCATCCGCACCAGCGGACCTTCTATTTGAGAAATATGGTTTTACAGTAGAAAATGTAATAAAAGTAGCTAAAGAATTAAAATAAGTATAGGGTCCAAATAAGTATAGGTCCAAAACGAGGGACATATCTATCCGACTCAACATCTCTTGCAAAGGATGTTTCGCTGGATAGATATGTCCCTCGTTTTACTATTTTAAAAGAACAGAAAATGGAATAAATAAAAATATAGACGAACATACGTTAAAATATTAAAGAATTAACATGTAATTATGAGGTTATCCACAGGAGGCTACTGTGTACAAGCCCATAAAATAGTTATGCACAAAGTTATACACACTATCCACAGGGTGTCTATGCACAAAACATATGTTTTATTAATAAGATAGTCAAAATAGAACGAATATATTGTGTGTAAAAGTTATTGACTATTTATGCATATTGTATTATAATTATTCACAGGAAACAAATAACTGAAATGAAAGACAGGGGAGATTAAGAATGATTAAAAAAATAGCAGTAGGTATGATAGCACTTAGTATTGCAACACTCACACTCGTAGGATGTGGATCTAAAGCAAATGAGGATATGGATACCAAAGAAAATGAAGATATCACTATTATGGATACCAAAGAAAATGAAGATATCACTATTATGGATACCAAAGAAAATGAGGATGTCATCATTATGGGTACCAATGCAGAATTTATGCCATTTGAATATAGAGACGGTAAAGAAGTTGTTGGATTTGATGTTGATATAGCTAATAAGATTGCTGAAAAATTAGGAAAAGAACTTAAAATTGTGGATATGAAGTTTGCAGGTCTGATTGCTGCATTAGAATCAGGCAAAATTGATTTCATTGCTGCAGGGATGTCTAAGAACCCAAAAAGAGAAAAACAAGTTAACTTTTCAGACTCTTATTATACAGCCAATCAGCTTATTACAGTTAAAGCAGATAATACGGATATTATTAGTGGTGATGATTTAAAAGGTAAAAGAATTGGTGTTCAGTTAGGAACAACAGGAGAAGAACTTGCAAAGGAAATTGAAGGAACTACAGTTGTTAGTTTTGATAAGGGGGCCATGGCCATTATGGACTTAGCCAATGGAAAAGTCGATGCAGTTGTTCTAGATTCAGAGCCTACCAAGAACTATACAAAAGATAATGATGATGTAAAGGTATTAGATGAAGAATTAACAGAAGAAGAATATAGCATAGCTATTTCAAAAGATAACCAAGAGTTACTAGATACAATTAATGAAACACTAAAGGAATTAAAGGAAAGCGGAGAATACCAAGAGATGGTTAATAAGTATTTCTAAATTTAAACATGAAAAATATTTTTATAGGACTAAAATAGTAAAAAAAGGTTATGGCACATGTCCTAACCTTTTTGTTTTGAATATGGAATATTTATGATATGATATAAGTAGAATCTATGGGTCAATGAATATATGGGAGGCTAGCATGAAGGGTACTGTAATAAGCTTAGGAATTATAAATTGGCAAAGTACAGCAAATTTTTATAAGGTGTTTTTTGAAGAGAAATTATATTTAAATGTATTAGATGGTTTGCAAGCTACATTGTTGCTTACGGCCATTGCAACGGTTATTGGACTTTTGATAGGGTTAGTTATTGCCACCATTCAAATAATACCCTTTTCAGCTCAGTTTAAGTTGATAGGAAAGATACTGAAAAAAATAGCAGTTTTGTATATTGATATTATCAGGGGGACGCCTGCAGTAGTGCAGATTTTCTTCCTATATATGGTTGTCTTTGCTAAGTCAAGTATGCATCCACTGCTGATCGGTGGGTTAGCATTTGGAATTAATAGTGGTGCTTATATGTCAGAATTAGTTAGGGCAGGAATTCAAGGGATAGATAAGGGACAAATGGAAGCAGGGCGCTCATTAGGCATTAATTACGCCACAACCATGAGATATGTTATCTTACCACAAGCCTTTAAAAATGTATTACCAGCTCTTGTAAGTGAATTTATTATTTTAATTAAAGAAACAGCAATTATTGGATTTATAGGTGGCTATGATTTGATGCGATCAAGTGACAATATGATGTCTACAACATTTAATGCTACTCAGCCACTTCTTATTGTAGCATGCATTTATCTATTATTAACCAGTACATTTACAAGAATTATGCGTAAGGTTGAAAAAAAGGTAAGATTAAGTGATTAAGTATATTGATCAAGAAGTGGGAAAGGGTGACTTGAAATGATAAAAATTAAAAATCTTCATAAGAAATTTGGGGAACTTCATGTCTTAAAAGGCATTGATGAACATATAAAAAAAGGTGAAGTAGTAGTTATTGTTGGGCCTAGCGGGTCAGGTAAATCTACTTATTTAAGATGTATTAACCTAATGGAAGTGCCAACAGAAGGAGAAATTTTAGTTGAAGGTATTAATGTAACTGATGCAAAAACAAATATCAATGATATTCGCCAAAGAGTTGGTATGGTATTTCAGCACTTTAACTTATTTCCTAATATGACCGTATTACAAAACATTACACTTGCTCCTCTTAAGGTAAAAAAGCTTTCCCCTAAAGAAGCCGAAGAGATAGCATATGATCTACTAGATAAAGTAGACTTAAGGGAGAAAGCCAATGAATACCCTAATAAACTATCTGGTGGGCAGAAACAAAGAATCGCCATTGCCCGTGCACTTGCAATGAGCCCAGAGATTATGCTTTTTGATGAGCCAACATCGGCCCTTGATCCTGAAATGGTTAAAGAGGTACTTGAAGTTATTAAAGCCTTGGCAAATGAAGGGATGACCCTTATGGTTGTAACCCATGAAATGGGATTTGCTAGAGAAGTAGGAACACGCCTTTTATTTATGGATGAAGGAAAGATAGTTGAGCAAGGAATCCCAA
>DUUM01000359.1 GCA_012841565.1 Candidatus Epulonipiscium sp.
AATTACATTTTTCTAAATTCTATATTCTTTACTTTGTTCCAGTTTTTTATCCTGTTTTTTATTTTTCAACCTTTCATCTTGACTGTGACCTTGGGTGTTGGCTTATACTTGTATAGAGGTGATAATTATGTTAATCAAAGAGGCATGTGAGATATCAGGACTTACTAAAAAAGCAGTAGAATATTATATAGAAAAGGATTTAGTACATCCTACAATTTTAGAAAATGGATACAGAAACTTTAATACCAACGATGTGAATCGACTAAAGAAAATCTCTATCCTTCGTAAACTTGGACTTGGAACAGATGATATTAAAATTATCTTATCTGATGAAAGTGGTCAAGCATTACAAGAAATTTCAACCCAAAGAGAATTAAATCTCGATAGAGAAAAAATAAAACAATCAATATTAGATAAACTAAGTTCAGGTGAAGATTGGGAAAGGATAAATGAGGAACTTAAAACAGTAGAGCAAAATAAGACTATAACAGAGAGACTTTTAGATTCTTTTCCAGGATACTATGGTCGGTTTATAAGCCTTCACTTTTCAAGGTTTTTAAATGAGGTTATAACTGCTCCACAGCAACAAGAAGCTTATGATGATATATTAAATTTTCTCGATAATACTCCACCATTAGAATTTCCAAAAGAAGTTGAAGAATTTTTAGTGGAGAATACAAAACATATAAGCACACAAGTTATCCTTGATATGGCTGAAAATACAAAGAAGTCTATTGAAAATCCTGAGAAATTCTTAGCTGAAAACAAAGAGATGTTAAGTCAATATTTAGCATATAAGCAGTCTGATGAATATAGAAGTTCTCCTGTCTATAAAATTCAAAGTATGCTTAAAGAATTTAATAGTTCCAGTGGTTATTACGATGTTTTTATTCCAGCAATGAAAAAACTGAGCCCTTCTTATAGAGATTATTACAAGCAACTCGAAATAGCTAATAAGAAATTGTTATCGGAATATCCTGAAATAGAACAATTGGGAAATTAAATGTGAACCAGAGGAATCGTAGATTTAATCTAAGAATTCTTCTGGTTTTTATAATATTCTATTTATTTGGTTGGATAAACTTACCTATTGGTGTAATATAAATATATGAGGAATATATCTTATACTAATAACTTGAAATGGGGTAGGGAGATGCTAAACTTAATAAAACCAAAACGATTAAAGCCAGGTGATAAAGTAGCTACAGTAAGCCTTTCATGGGGTGGTGCTGGTGATATAGATTTACTTTGGAGATATAATTTGGGAAAAAAGAGACTTGAAGAACAATTTGGGTTGGAAGTTGTGGAAATGCCAAACACTTTAAAAGGGTCAGAATATTTATATCATCATCCAGAAAAAAGGGCAGAAGATTTAATGAGTGCTTTCTCTGATTCTTCTATAAAAGCAATTTTTTCTTGTATAGGTGGAGATGAAAGTATTAGAATGTTGCCCTATATAGATTTTGATATTATAAAGACTAATCCAAAGATATTTATAGGTTATTCAGATACTACTATCGCACACTTCATGTGTCTAAAAGCAAATCTTTCAAGTTTTTATGGTGCATCTATTCTTGCTGAATTTGCAGAAAATGTTAAAATATTTGATTATACTTCTTATTGGATAAAAAAGGTTCTATTTGATGATAGTCACATTGGAATAATACCAGTAGCTAAAGAATGGACAGGTGAAAGAATAGAATGGTTTGAAAGTAATGCTTCTATTGAAAAAAGTATGATTAAAAATCAAGAGTATGAGTTTTTGCAAGGTAATGGCATAGTTAAAGGTCATTTGATTGGTGGATGTATTGAAGTGATGGAGATGATTAAAGGTACATCACTTTGGCCATCAAATGAAATATTTGAAGATGCTATTCTATTCTTTGAAACATCAGAAGACATGCCAGAGCCAAGTTATATAGAATACTGGCTTAGGAACTATGGAAGTCAAGGGATACTACAAAAGGCAAAAGCAATAATTTTTGGGAAACCATATCAAGAAAAGTATTATGAAGAGTATAAGGAATCTATTATGAAGGTTATTTCAGAATTAGAGCTTTTTGATTTGCCTATTATCTATAATATGTCATTTGGACATAATCAGCCAATGATGTGTTTACCATACGGTGCTATGGCAGAGATTGATTGCGATAAAAGGACCTTTGCTATACTTGAGTCAGGGGTAATATAAAATCTTATAAACACTGAATCAGTAGTAAGATTACAATAAACAAAGTCTAAGTATATCCTTTCACTTAGACTATATAGAAAGGAAATTTATATGAAGGCTTATATTGGAATCAAGTATCATGAAGATTTTAGAAACAAACAGGTTGTTAATGAACTATCAGCTGTCCTTGGGAAAAATGGATATGAATCCTTTTGTATTGTACGGGATATTAGTAAGGAAGAATCCAATAAATATAGCTCTTATGAGCTAATGAAGTTAGAAAGGCTCTTGGCTGCGCTCAAGAGCCAAGAGGGTCTGTCCCTAAACGATTCTGACAACTTCAATAATAAATAATTAGTAAGTGCTGATTGTTTACGTTTATGTTCTATCTATATTTTGTATA
>DUUM01000360.1 GCA_012841565.1 Candidatus Epulonipiscium sp.
TTGGATTTACAGCAGATACTTCTATCTGACCGTTTTGCAATTCCTGCAAAATAACATTACAAGGTAACATTGTGCCAACTTTATTCTCCGCTTTCAATGCCTCGTGAGCAAAAGGAGCATTACAGGCACCTAAAATGAGATACTTCTTAAAGTCAACATCCAGTTTCTTCTTCAATGTGGCTTGCACATCAATTTCTGAAAGAATGCCAAAGCCCTCTTTTTCTAATTCTGCAACTACTTTTTCTTTTGTTGATTCAAAATCTGCTGATACTTTAGTATCGAAATAATAAGACATAATGTTATATTTTAAAATGATTTATATTAGTTGATTTCTTTCTGTATTTCACCGCAACTCATCATTTCACTCCCAAAATAAGGGTTTTGGATCTCTTCGGAATCACTTAACCATTGTGCACCTTTATCATTATTGTACATTGGACAATAGACTTGATATAACTTCTTACTAGTGCCAGTAATTTCAATAAGAGCAATCATATCTTTACTCAAAGTATCAAAATGACGTCTTTGAATATCAATTGAACTTTCAGAGATAAATTGCGCCTGTTTTGCTGCATCTCCAATTATTTTATGCAACTTTTCTTGGTCTGCTTTCTCATAATTATCCACTTCTATATCTTCCATCTGTATAGATAAATCATCCCCAGCTTCTGCAGCAATTTTACTATCTTCATTCACCAATCCATCCTTCAGATACAGATAAGTTTTTACTGCTGCATCGATTTGACCAATCGCACTATCTTCGGTTTCACTTATAATAGATAAAGGATTCCCTGTTGAATTTTGGTTGCCCTTTTCCTTGTTTGAACAAGAGCTGAACATTAAAGCTACACTCAAGATAGCTATATTTGTTTGTATTGTTTTCATATTTGGTTGTTTTAAAATCAAGTGGATAATAGTTTTTACTATTTGCAAATACTTTTAAGTATCTATATTATAACGTGTCATACAGTAAATCGTTTATATTGTTTTCACAATGAATTTTTTTGAATGCTAAAGTGATATACTCCGATATCATAGCTAAGCGAGTCATATTACAACTGTTTGAGATGATAGCTATAGTTCTATTATGATTCAGTAAGTAAATTTGAAGCCAAGAAAAACGTTTTTATGAAAATAAAAATAAAGATGGGAAAAGAAATTTCGAACTGCAACTTTACACTTCAGTTTTGAAGTTACCCAATCCAACGTACAGTTTTTTAAAGAGTTGAAAAATTGAGCTTTGGATAAAACTATTTAATCGAGCTTTGCTCAACAACAAGTATTTAACATTTAAGAATTTATGATTATGAAATTATTCAAGAAAAACTTTTACATTGCAATGACAATTATTTTATCACTTTTTTTAGCTAACTGCTCCAGTAGTGATGATAAACTGCTTGACGACGATGATGATCTTCAATTAACTGCTCCTCACACATATGATATTAAGCTTACCAGAGGAGACGAAACCCATCATTATACTGGGTCTATAACTGATGAGGATAATGCATTAACGATGATTATTGAAGGCAAAGATGAAGAGGGAAAGGATACAAAACATCTATCACTTATAATAGATGATGGCCCTCTTAAAATAATTGGTGCTTTTATATTTGATAAAAATGGTGCACTTACGCCTTTTGATTTCGAGGAAGATAATGATGAGTTTAGTTCTGGAATTTCGATAACGGATACGGATGCAGGATTTTATTTTGCAAGTATGAATGGTAAACCCGTCCTTAGCAATTTAAAGAATCATTACACTGCTCAAAGCCAAGGAGTCGAAGTAAGTTTGATAAGTTATACACTCAAGTTTAATGGTGATTTTCAGAATGCCAATTCAGAAAACGATGTATTAGATGTATATTCTGTAGCAGGAACAATCGTTATGAGCCCTTACAGATAATAATGATTGTAAGGCTAGCGTAACCATTGCATCTACGCAAAGCTAAAAACGTGAATAATACGGGTGAACTGTATACTTCTTTATTTGTTTTTACAATGAGTTTGTGAATGCTAAAGTGATATATACCAATCTCATAGTTAAAGGATTCATATTACAATTATTTGAGATAGTAGTTATAGTACAATTACGTTTCTGTAATTATATTTGTTTTCACACAAAACAAGAGAAATACTTTTATGAAAATAGAAGACAAATGGAATAACTTAAAAACCAAAACACGATGAAAAAAATTTTATTAATTGCAGCTTTACTGTTTAGCTTTGGAGTAACTCAATCCAACGCGCAGTTTTTAAAGAAGCTAAAAGAACGCGCTCTAGAAAGGACTCAGGAAGTAATCATTAACAAAGCGGCAGATAAGGTAGCTGAAAAAGCAGCAGATAAGACTGGCGAGGCAATGGATAAACTCCTAAACCCCGATTTTGGTTCGATTATGAACCCGATGGGTAGCAAAGTTGATATGTCAAAATTGCCAGCCTCATATAACTTCGACTACCGTTATGCTTTAAAAGTGAACACAGAAGAAGGTGATATTAATATGGATTATTATCTTAGTAAGACCGAACCGTACATGGGTGTCAAGATGACTTTAGGAGATGACAAAAATATGGATATGGCTATGGTTTATGACGAGGGTAATAAAGCCATCTACACCAATATGAATGGAATGGCAATTGCTACAGAAATGGATTTGAGCCAAGCAATTGACGACGAAGATGTGGACATATACAATGACTATACATTCAAAGAACTGCCTAACCGTACATTTTTGGGCCGTAGCTGTATTGGACGCGAAATGGAAAACGAAGAGTATAAGATCATCACCTACATCGCTCCAGATATGGAAGCAGGTTTTGGGAATATGTTTAAAAGTGAGCATACCAACTTACCGCCAGCTATGCAGAAATTCTCCGATGAATATAAGAACGGACTAATGATGTATATGGAGATGGTGGATAAGAAAAACAAGAACAAGAAAA
>DUUM01000361.1 GCA_012841565.1 Candidatus Epulonipiscium sp.
GGATGGCAATAATATCCTATCCTTGAGTTTATATTTATACCTTGTTAAAAATGTACAGTAATTAGCAATCTAGTCCTAATCCTTCTGTGATATAGTTTGTATATAAACAAATCCAAAGGAGGATATATATGAAAAAGAATCTTAAAAAAGCACTTTCTTTAGTAGTTGTTGGAATGATGGCATTATCAATGGTTGCTTGTGGGGGAGCAAAACCAGCAAAAAAATCAGGTGCAAAAACAATTGGTGTAGCAATGCCAACGAAAGATTTACAGCGCTGGAACCAAGACGGTGCCAACATGAAGAGCGAACTTGAAGCAGCTGGATATGAAGTTGACTTACAATATGCTAATAATGAAATTGCAACTCAAGTATCTCAAATTGAAAATATGATTACTGGAAAATGTGATGCTCTTGTTATTGCATCTATTGACGGAAGCTCACTTGGAACAGTTTTAGTAAAAGCAAAAGAAGAAGGAATCCCTGTTATTGCATATGATCGTTTAATTATGGAAACAGATGCTGTTAGTTTTTATGCAACATTTGACAACTATATGGTTGGAACAATCCAAGGGGAATTCATTAGAGATGCCCTTGATTTAGAAAATGCAGCAGGACCATTTAATATTGAATTATTTACAGGTTCTTCAGATGATAACAATGCTCGTTTCTTCTTTGGCGGGGCAATTGATATTTTACAGCCATACATTGATGCAGGAAAACTTGTAGTTCCTTCAGGTCAAACAAAATTTGAAGAAGTTGCAACACCTAACTGGTCAACAGAAGAATCACAAAAGCGTATGGAAAATATTATTACTGCAAACTATGCAGGTGGCGAAAAATTAGATGCAGTTCTTTCTTCTAATGACTCTGTTGCAAATGGAATTACCAATGCATTATTAAGTGGTGGTTACACAGCAGAAAACTTCCCAGTTTTAACAGGTCAAGACTGTGATATTACATCAGTAAAGAATATTCTTGCAGGAACACAATCCATGTCAATCTTTAAAGATACTCGTACACTTGCAACCCAAGTTGTTGATATGGTAAGTTCAATTATGAAGGGTGAAGAAGTAGCTGTTAATGATACAGAGTCCTATGATAATGGAACAGGTATTGTCCCTACTTTCCTTTGCGAACCAGTATTCGCAGATAAAACAAATTATACAGAATTACTAATAGACTCTGGTTATTACACAGAAGACCAATTACAATAAGTATAAGGAACAACTGAATAAGCATAAATTAGGGGCAGTTGCTAAACTGCCCCTTCATGTTAGGAGGGATTTGCTTGGGTAGTTTTATATTGGAAATGAAAAATATAACCAAACTGTTTCCCGGGGTTCGTGCACTTGATAATGTGAATCTTCAAGTTGAAAAAGGAGAAATTCACGCTTTAGTTGGTGAAAATGGTGCGGGGAAATCAACCTTGATGAATGTCTTAAGTGGTGTTCATTCGTATGGCACATATGATGGAAGCATCATGTATAAAGGCGAAGAATGTGCGTTTCGAGAGATTAGGGATAGTGAGGCAAAAGGTATTGCGATTATTCACCAGGAACTTGCCCTTGTGCCTTATATGACTATTGGTGAAAATATATTTTTAGGTAACGAAAGAGGCATCAAATCGGCGATTGATTGGGATGAGACTTATCAAAAGGCAGATGAATTATTAAAAACAGTTGGGTTAAGTGAGTCCTCGAGAACCTTGATCAAAGACATTGGTGTTGGGAAACAACAAATGACGGAGATTGCAAAAGCTTTAGCAAAAGAGGTAGAGCTACTCATTTTAGATGAACCAACGGCCTCTTTAAATGAAACGGATTCAAAACAGTTATTAGATTTATTATTAGAATTTAAAAAAGAAGGATTAACATCTATTATCATTTCTCACAAATTAAATGAAATAGAATATGTGGCGGATAAAATTACGATTATTCGTGATGGCACTACTATTGAAACCTTAGAAAAAGGTGTAGATGAAATTACAGAAGATAGGATTATTAAGGGAATGGTTGGTCGTGAGTTAGTGGACCGGTTTCCAAAACGCCAAAATATAGAGCTTGGTGATGTCAACTTAGAAGTAAAAAATTGGACCGTTTATCATCCGCTTTTTACAGAACGAAAAGTAGTAGATAATGTATCTATTCATGTTCGCCAAGGAGAAGTTGTAGGGATTGCAGGTTTAATGGGAGCCGGGCGAACAGAACTTGGGATGAGTATTTTTGGTAAAAGCTATGGTTCTAAAATAAGTGGTCAGCTTATTATAAATGGTAAAGAAGTTAATTTAAATAGCGCAGGGCAAGCAATTGCAAATAAGCTAGCCTATATTACGGAAGATAGAAAAGGGAATGGATTAATATTATCCAATCCAATTCGTGTGAATACGACCATGGCCAAGATGGATAAGGTTAGCCATCATCAGATTATTGATCTTGATAAGGAAATTAATGTAGCTAATGAATACAAGGAAAA
>DUUM01000362.1 GCA_012841565.1 Candidatus Epulonipiscium sp.
CTTAGCTAGTAAGCTAAAGGAGCCCTCCCGACACTTGTTTTGCCCTCCATTGCGTTGCAGACCAAGGAGAACTAAGTTATAGGTTATAGCTTGGGGGATGAGCACTTGGGATGGAATTAATAAAACGGGTATGAAGGCTTTGTAATGTATTGGAATAAAATTCCTGGTATAAATGTGAAATAAGTGTTGAGTTTTACTTAATAATTATGTTATAATTGTGTAACAAAGAGTTATTAAGTTAGACACACATTAACTTATATAATACTCTTTGAATAAATTATGAAAAGAGGAAGTATAACATGAATATGAAGAAGAAGGCAGTATTACTATCATTTGTAGGTGCAACAGTCCTCGCATTAGGGGTACCATCACAGCAGACCTTTGCTAGTACATATGTTAATAAGGCAAATAACAGTCGCTCATACAAAAGTAGTTATAAGCATGCAAGAGGGTATTTACAGATCAAGGGTAATAAGTTTAATTGGTGTGAGAATATTATCACGAAACCAGTACCAGTTCCAGAAATAAAACCAGAAGTTAAGCCAGTACCAGCTCCAGAAACAAAACCAGAAGTTAAGCCAGTACCAGTTCCGGAAACAAAACCGGAAGTTAAACCAGTACCAGTTCCAGAAACAAAACCAGAGGTTAAGCCAGTTCCAGAGACAAAGCCAGAGGTTAATTCCTCAATTAACAGTTTTGAAACAAGAGTGGTTGAGCTTACTAACGCTGAAAGAGCCAAGCAAGGGTTACCGGCTCTTAAAATTGATACGGAACTTAGTAAAGTTGCGAGGTTGAAATCACAAGATATCCAGTCTAAAGGATACTTCGATCATACGAGCCCAACTTATGGATCACCTTTTGATATGATGAAACAATTTGGAATTTCTTATCGTAGTGCAGGAGAAAACATTGCTAAAGGTCAAAGAACACCTGAGCAAGTCGTTACGGCATGGATGAATAGTGAAGGCCATAGAAAAAATATTTTAGGTAACTTTACACATATTGGTGTAGGTTATATTGAAAGTGGAAGTGTTTGGACACAAATGTTTATTTCGAAATAAAAACCAACAAGCCTGTCAACTTATATCAAAAATAAGTTGACAGGCTTGTATAATTATTCAAAATATGATATGCTTTAATTGCTTTAAAAATTGAATACTCAGTTAGAGGGGGGCTTATAGTGATAAGCTGAGATTGGAATGTTTTTCCTGACCCTAAGAACCTGATTTGGTTAGTACCAACGTAGGGATTTAGCTAGGGAAGTTGTATGTTACTGTATACTTTTTTAGGTATGCGGTTTTTTTATGTTTATTTTTAATAACAAAAAATTTAAAATAATTTAAAGGGGGATAAAATGAACTATACAACTCAGATGGATGCAGCTAGGAGAGGTATTAAAACAAAAGAAATGGAAATTGTTAGTCAAAAAGAACAGATAGATATTAAGGTGTTAATGGAGCGAATAGCAAAAGGGGAGATTGTTATTCCTGCTAATAAAAATCATACATCACTAGACCCGGAAGGCATTGGAAGTGGCTTAAAGACTAAGATAAATGTAAATCTTGGTATATCAAGGGATTGCCCTAGTGTAGATGTAGAGCTTGAAAAGGTTAAAATTGCCATTGATATGAAAGCAGAGGCAATTATGGATCTTAGCTCTTTTGGGAAAACTGAGGAGTTTAGGCAGAAGCTTGTCAATATGTCAACAGCCATGGTGGGCACTGTGCCTATATATGATGCTGTTGGTTTTTATGACAAAGAGCTCAAGGATATAACCGAAAAAGAGTTTTTAGATGTAGTTAGAAAACACGGAGAAGATGGTGTGGATTTTGTTACGATTCATGCAGGGCTAAATACGGACACCGCTAACGTGTTTAAAAGAAACAATAGGATTACAAACATCGTATCAAGGGGAGGATCATTACTATATGCATGGATGACCCTTAATAATAAAGAAAATCCGTTTTATGAGTACTATGATGAACTGCTAGATATCTGTGCGGAATTTGATATGACTATTAGCTTAGGAGATGCCCTAAGACCTGGTAGTATAGCAGATGCTTCAGATGCATCACAGATTACGGAGTTAATAGCTCTTGGTGAACTTACAAAGAGAGCTTGGGAAAAAAATGTTCAAGTTATAATTGAAGGGCCTGGGCATATGAAACTAAATGAAATTGAAGCAAATGTAATTCTTGAGAAGAAGCTTTGCCATGGGGCACCTTTTTATGTTTTAGGGCCCTTGGTTACAGATATTGCCCCTGGATATGATCATATTACGTCAGCTATAGGGGGAGCAATGGCTGCTAGTTATGGCGTCGATTTTCTGTGTTATGTAACGCCAGCGGAGCATTTAAGACTTCCGACTATAGACGATATGAAAGAAGGTATTATTGCATCTAAGATAGCAGCCCATGCAGGGGACTTAGTGAAGGGGGTAAAGGGAGCTGAGGATTGGGACTTAAAAATGAGTCAAGCAAGGCAAAGGTTGGACTGGGAAGAGATGTTTAACTTAAGTATAGACGAAGAAAAGGCTAGAAGGTACAGAGCAGAATCAACGCCAGACCATGAAGATAGTTGTACCATGTGCGGGAAAATGTGTTCTATGAGGAATATGAATAGGATAATGGATGGAAAAGATATTAATATATTAAGAGCCGAAGATTAAGATGGTGATGAATGAAAAAAATGCTAAAAGATAATTTTATCTTTTAGCATTTTTTATGAGGCTTTACATATGCAAACTTGACATAGTTTAGTAGATATAATTTAATATATTACCCAGCTCATAAAATTGAGATCTGACGCGAGTGGCAATATCAAACATTTGGCCAATACCAATACTAAATAAATCTAACTGCTGGGCATCAGAGAGGGCAAAACTTTGATCTCTTAAATCTTCTACTTTAAAGGATCCTGAACCAATAATACTAAAGACATCCCCATAGGCGTCTGCTTTTAGTTCTATCTTATTAGCATCTAAGCTAGATTCTTTAGTTCCTTTGTTCACTAAAAGATCTCCTAATATTTTAAAGGTAATATGAGTATCATTATCTAAAGTGATATTGGAGGTTAATACCAAGTTATCTTCTTTAGCCTTAGAATCTTGTTCTAGGTTCCAACTGGCTTTAAGAATTTGCTCCTTGTCTTGTATAATGTTGATAGATATATATTCTGATGTTTTAGTCTTTCTATCAGAATATTTTTTATCTCTTTCTAAATCAAACTGTATTTTTTCATATTCTGAATCTAACGTTAGGTTGGCTTCTGCCTTATTAAAGGTACTGTCACTACCGGATAACATATACTTTGACTTTATGTTTAGCTTTTCGTCATTAACATCTATAGCGGTATTAATCTCTGTATTTACAATGCGCTTCTTATTATCGATAGCACAGGTGATTTCAACATCTGATAATTTAATCTCATCTAAAGCATTGGAGATATTTTGCTCTATTTCTTCTTTTGTGTAATGATTTTGGTATGTAAGAAAATGATCTATAAAGTCTGTATTATGAATAGCAGATTTGCTAATACCTTTTATTAAGGCTTTTACCTCTTCTGAATCTATAATAATGGAGAACTGATGCGCTGCTTTAGTTTTATTATCAATAAGAACCTTGGTTGAACCTATTTGCTTTACAGTTGCATTTTTAATTAAATCCATTAACAATGCGTCAATATCATCATTAAATTGAGAGTCAATCTCTACGACCCCGCCATTGATAGTATTTCTTATTTGCGAGACATAATGATTGACTAAATCCACGTCCTCTTGTTCGATATTACCCATGTAAGAAGAAAAGTTGGACTGATCGTATTGTTGCTTAAATTGTGTTAGATCAATCATAACATATTGATCGAGTAAACCAGAAATTTTAAGTCCTAACTGCTGATTAGAACTATAAAGACTAAGATCCATTAAACTTGTTCCATTTTTTTGAAAGCCTGCGTCAACCATCAGATCACCTGACTGACTGTTTGCAACAGATAAGGATATCCCTGAACCTTGAATTACTTCCTTAAAGTAATCATCATTTACACCATCTATTTCTTTTAAATTTAAAGCAAGACTTGTTTTTCGATTTTTTGGGTATGATAGATGGCTGTTGCTCGTTTCTTTTTCTGCTAGCTTTTTCATCTCTAGCATAGATAATAATACATATTTATCAGGCGCTACTTTTGCAAGAATGGAACTTGCCATTGCTGTCCCTAAGAGAGCTAAGACAATTATGATAATGACTGACCCTATAATCCACTTTTTCTTTTTACTGCCTATTTTCTGAATAGCCATTTGTTCTGGTTTAGATGCCATTTTAATCCTCCATTTTCATTTTAAAAAGGTTGTTTTACGTAATGCTATATTTAAAAGATTTAATGGCAATGAGTAGCATACCACTAGATACAAGTATCAATACGAATAGATGGTTCCCAAAACCATTATACCCTTGGAGCTTCCAAAAAAGCAAACTATTAGACAAGGTTATGAATGGGATAATGATTAAGAGTTGTTGCATTTTTTGAGTAGCAGCAATGATTATTATGCCAAGTGCACCTGCCCAAAGCATATATATTATATAAAGAATAAAGTTACTTACAAAATAATCTATTTGACCAGATACAAGCATCAGTATGAACAGACCTAAAGTATGTATGGTTATAATGGTTAGAATGCTGCTGAGTAGGTATATCCAAAGGGGTGTGCCAGTGCTAATGATCCTCTTAATGATGCCATTATTTTTTTCGTTAAGTAGTGGCCCACATGCACTTAAAATACTAAACATTAGTAAGGCTAGAATGAGTATTTCAGATATGTTATGTTTAATTTGTGCCATTTCAGGGTTGTCTGTACTAGCTTGAGAACTTTTGCTGGTTGAGTGATAGTCAATAGTGATGATGGGGGATGGCTCCCAGTAGCTATCTGTCAGTTCCCAGGCATCCGTCCATAGTTGATCCTTGTTTTCTACGCCTTCACCATACTGTTTAATTTGATTGTACTGCTTAACAACTGCGTTGGCGGCATCTACATTAGAGGAAAGCCTCATAACTTCTGCTGAAAAAAGTTCGCCTATTATTTCGGCTGATAAACTAACAGGTGATTTGACTATTTCAATCACCTGATCTATATGGCCCTCTAAAATCTTATCCATAAGACCTTCTTTTAAAATGTATACAGCTTCCAACTTTCCAGTACTGACTTGTTTTAAAGCGTCATTTTGTGAGGTTGTTTTTATAGATATAGCATCTTTCTTTGAGATACGTTGGATAATTAAATCCGAGTACCTGGTGTGATCAAGATCCACAACGCCTATGGGAAGCACTAAGGTTTCCGTTGTCTGTGTATTTGTGACATTAAGGATGATCCAAAGCATCGTTAAAAAGCCTGCTAAAGCTAAGATTAAAGTGGGCTTCCTAAAATATGATTGGAGACGTAATAGGGTGAGCTGATATAGTTTCATATTTTCTGATCCTCCCATAATAGTTTGATAAACATGCAAAATAAGAAGGCTAATGTTAAGATGCTTATGATTCCAGCACTTTGCCAGACAATATGATTTTGATCACCAAATAATGAATAAATCAATCCTTGTAGGGCCCAGTAGTTCATTGTAAGTTTACCTAGTGGTTCCATAAAGTTTGGTAAATATGAATAAGGAACAATACCGCCTCCTATAAATACGCCCAAGATGCTACTGATAAAAATAGCCATGCTTCCAATGTAATCATTCTTTGAGAAAGAGGAGATAAGGAGTATGAATGAGCTTACACAACTACAAATAATAAAAAGAAACAATAATCCCAGTTTTAGCTGGATGTCCATTTCAATAAAAATTAAGATTTTACAAGCTCCTAATATAATGATGCCTTGTATAAAAAGAAAGAGGGTAAGCGCAATCCATTTACCTAATATAATTTTCCATAAAGGTATTCCAGCCGTTCTTATTCTAGTTGTTAGTTTATTTTGTCTTTCGTTAATATACAAGTACATTCCTTGCAGGCCATATAAGGTTATAAATAAGACTAAGATGGAGCAGAAGTAAAAATAAGTAGGGGCCATATCCATCCAAGGGGTTTTAATGGTTTGAGAGAAAACTTGTTCTCTACCTAAGGCCTTTAGAGAGAAAGTAAGGGCAGACTTTTGGAAGATTATATCAATTTCTTCAGGACTCATTTCACTTGCTCTTGCATAATTACAAACGGTAAATACGGCACTTTGAGCAGCAGACATTAAATTTGTTACACTTTCCATTCCCTCTTTTATAATGGTAGCTTGCAAAGGCTTATGATGGTTGCCAATAACAATTAAAGGTTCATAAATGCTATTTTGCATATTCGCTGTAAAATCTTCTGGAATAATGACCATACCAGCCGCCTGATTGGTAGCTAGCAATTTATTTCCCTCTTCTTCAGTGGTTTTAATAAGTTTTATATTTTGCTGCAATGAGGGTGTTTCAATAATCTTTTGGATAAAGAAATGAGTATAAAAAGATTTTTCTTTGTCGACAATGAGTAAAGTAATAGGGTCTATAAAACTGTGGTTTACAAATAAGGCGGTAGAAATTTGAACGGCTGCTATAATCGTTAAGAGGGGTAATATAATCATAGCCAAAAGGGCGGTTTTTGAATTAAAATAATGTTTTAAATCATATCTAATTAATGTTATGAGTTTCATTGCCTCCCCTTTCGTCCAAGGTAGTAGAACTGCTTATTTTAAAAATAATATCATGCATTTCTTCTCCAGGGTATAGGGACTTAAGCTTATCTTTTGTGCCATTAAATACCAAATGCCCTTGATTTAAACAAAGAATATGGGTACATAATTTTTCAATCTCATCTGCATGATGGCTAACATAAATAACCGTTGTTCCATCAGAGGACAAGGCTTTAATAAAGGCAACTATTTCAGATCGTGAACTAATATCCATACCTACGGTAGGTTCATCCATAATTAATATATTGGGATGAGAAAGTAATGATACGGCTATATTGAGTCTTCTTTTTAGTCCACCAGAGAGCTGACTAACTTTCTTATAGAAGTAATCTTCTAGGTTGGCAACCTGAATAATGTGTTCTATATTTTCTTTTCTCTTTTTGGAATGGTGGCTATTGCTGATGGTATCCCAAAAGGTTAAGTTTTCTTTAACTGTAAGATTAGGAAATAAGGTGATTTCTTGGGGTACATAACCAATTCTTCCCCCTTTTATTACAATATCTCCTTTTGTAGGCTTAATAATAGAGGCTATCATTGAAATGAGTGTCGATTTACCTGCCCCATTGGAACCTACAATGCCTACGATAGTACCATTGTTAATGGTAAAACTGACATTATCTAAAACGGTTGTTTTATGATATTTTTTTGTTAACCCTGTTGCTGTAATCATAGTAGCTCCTTTGTATAAAAAATGATAGATAGATTTATATATTTTATTATAGTATATCACAATTAACTACATTGTTTGACATAAAAGATTGTATGTAATAAGATAAGTATAATTAGTAGAATAAGGAAATTAAGAGTAAAAAAACAGGCTAATTTAATAGACATAAAAAAATAACTAGGGGGATTCAAATGAAAAAAAGGATTTTGGCTATTGCAATCCTAAGTCTTATCTTGGCGCGAACGGTGTTTGCTGTGGAGGTAGGAAAAGGACCTAAACAAATACTTGTAAATGGCACACACCATGCAAGGGAATGTTTAACAGCAGTTTTGGTTTTAGACCAGATTGACTACATAGCAAAACTAAAAGAAGAAAATAAGCTAGCAGCTGGCAGTAACGTTAGTGCTTTGCTAGATAAAGTTACATTTGTTTTTGTCCCACTTCTGAATCCTGATGGGGCAAACCTTGTTTTAAATGGCGAAGTAAGTCTTAAAGAGGCATTTAAAAATAAGGGATACTTAAAACCAACACTGTTTAAATCATGGAAAGCTAATATTAATGGCGTTGATCTAAATCGCAACTATCCAACAAAGCATCCTGATAACCCAGGTAGCAAAGTGGTAGGTGCAGAGAATTATAAGGGGATTACCCTGCTTTCAGAGCCCGAAACACAGGCGTTAACAAAGCTTTGTGAGGAAAGATTATTTGATGGTAGTATCTCCTATCATTCTTCAGGAGAAATCATTTTTTGGCATTTTAATCAAAAAGAGGTTTTAAGGGACTACCAAATTGCACAGGCAGTTGCTAAAGCAACAGGTTATAGCCTTGTCAAAAAAGGCAATCCTTCAAGAGGCAATGGTTTTAAAGATTGGTTTGTTGAGACATATGAAAAACCAGGATTAACGATCGAGATTTCACCTTATGTTGGCCCCCAAAAGGTGCCGTTTTATACATATCAAAGCATTTGGGAAAAAAATAAAAATGTTCCTATAATTTTTGCAAGCCAAGTTAATGCTTCGGTTACACGGAAAACACCTTATATACCAAGTCAGCCGGTAAAACCTGAAGAACCAGTAGAACAGGTAGAACCAATTGGCCCCATAGAACCTGAACAAGTGGAAGAAATAGAAAATCCAATAGAAGAAGAGTCAGTAGAACAAACCCAAGACCAAAAAGGTGAATCTTAATCCAATAAAAAAGGACTATGTAATGATTAATTACATAGTCCTTTTTTATTGGATTAAGGTATTGAATAATTACTTAGATTTGTTGTCTGAACCTAAAACGTCTGTAATTTTACCTTTAATCATTTCTTGAACAGCTGCACGTCCTGCGCCTAAATATTGGCGAGGATCGAAAGCACCTGGTGTTACGCCAAATACTTCACGAACTGATGCAGTCATTGCAAGACGAATATCTGTGTCCATGTTAATTTTACAAACTGACATAGATGTTGCTTTACGAAGCATTTCAACTGGAATCCCTGAAGATCCTTTTAAGTCAGCACCATATTTATTACATTTAGCTACTGTATCTTGATCAACTGATGAAGCACCATGTAATACAATTGGGTAGTTTTTAATGCCAGCAGCATTTAATTTTTCAGTGATTTCTTCAAGGATATCAAAGCGTAACTTTGGCTCGCCTTTGAATTTTACAGCGCCGTGGCTTGTACCAATAGCAATTGCTAAAGAGTCACAACCGGTACGCGTGATAAAATCTACAGCTTGGTCAGGATTTGTGTACGTAGCATCTTCAGAAGATACTTGAACATCGTCCTCAACGCCAGCAAGAACCCCTAGTTCTGCTTCAACTACAACACCTTTTGAATGAGCGTAGTCTACAACTTCTTTTGTTTTTGCAACGTTTGTTTCGTAGTCATAGTGTGACCCGTCAAACATAACAGATGTAAATCCAATCTCAATTACTTTTTTGATTGTTTCAAGATCAGGACCGTGATCTAAGTGAATTGCTAAGTCGATGCCTGTTTCTTCAACAGCAGCATTAACCATAGCCATTAAATATTCTGGACCTGCATACTCAAGAGCACTTTTAGATACTTGTAAGATAACTGGAGATTTTAATTCTTGTGCAGCACGTGTTACTGCTTGTACGATTTCCATGTTATTAATATTGAATGCTCCAATTGCATATTGCCCCTCAAAAGCCTTGTTAAACATTTCTTTTGTTGTTACTAATGCCATTATAATACCCCTTCCATATTTAAATACATAATACTATTCCTTACTATTATAAGCCGTATAGACAAATAAGACAATAAGGAGAATGTTAAAAGATTATTTAACTTGGAATTTCAGGCATTTCTATGGGCTTGTAGGCTTCTACTCTAGGATTACCGATAGCTTGAGAACAGGTCGAAAAATCACTCGCACGCATATCACGGATTTGCTTATAAGTAGATGTTTTTAGTGTACTATATAACATGAGTCCAAACAAGGTAACAGCTTCTAAAGATAGCATTAGTAATGACAGTAATGAAATGCTATGAGGGTTAACAAAATAAAAGATTAAATAAGTAATAATTGAAAGTGACAATAAAACAATTGATAAATTAGAAACTAGTTGGGAAAAATCCCTAATAGATTCGTAGCGTGCAGATGCAATAGTGGCCTGCTCAAGTTTGTCTAAATATTCCAGTGTAACCATGCGTTTGTCTAAAGAAAAGACTTTTTTGGGTAATGGTTCTGGAGTAGTTGCAATAACGTCCTCCTCAACAGTTAAAGCAGTTTCAGTGCTATGTACCTCTAAATCATTAGTATCAGCAGATTCCTTAGGTGAAGAAAAGGAAACAGCGCGCAATTGATTTTCTAATTCCTTGGAAATTTCGTTTCTTCTTACGGCCATAATAAATCCTCCTAAAATAATATAGTATATATATAGTATATACTATAACATGTTTGTATAGTATAATTAACAGGATAAATTTAAACAATAGTAAAACAGTAGAAAGAAAAGGTGATTAAGTGGATGCAATTATGCTGATAATGAAATCTATTATTTTAGGGATTGTAGAAGGATTGACAGAATTTTTGCCAGTATCTTCAACAGGACATTTGGTTATATTTCAGAACTTAATGAAATTCGAAGGAACAACTTTGAATTATGTCAATATGTATACATATGTCATACAATTAGGGGCTATCCTAGCAGTGGTTATCTTGTATTGGGGTAAAATAAAAGATACTTTAATTAATTTTTTCCCGCAAAAAGTTGGCTATGAGAAATCTGGATTTAAGTTTTGGTTTATGGTGGTTATTGCCTGTATTCCAGGAGGCGTATTTGGGATATTGTTAGATGACCTAGCAGATAAATACTTATTTAGCCCAGTGCCTATAGCACTTACTTTGTTCTTTGGGGGTATTGCTATGATTTATGCAGAGAATAAGTTTAGAAAAAATAAGAGTACAAGTAGAGAGATTAATGTGACCGTTAAACAAGCGTGGATTATAGGATTGTTTCAGTGCCTAGCTATTATTCCGGGAATGTCCCGTTCAGCATCAACTATTATAGGGGGGTGGGTAGCAGGATTATCTACTGTTGCAGCAGCTGAGTTTTCATTCTTTTTAGCCATTCCAGTTATGGTAGGGATGAGCCTACTTAAGATCATAAAAATAGGAGGCGTTATGACATTAACGTCCCCCGAGATTACTTCTTTAGCTGTAGGATTTATCGTATCATTCATAGTGGCTCTAGGCGTCATAAATAAATTCATCACTTACCTAAAGCACAAGCCTATGAAGATATTTGCAATATACAGAATGATATTTGCAGTTGTCGTATTAGTAAGTGGTTTTGCGGGTATTTTTAGTTAGGAATGATTTCAATCCAATACCCATCAGGATCTGAGATGAAATAAATACCCATGGCCTTGTTTTCATAGCAAATACAGTTATTTGCAGTATGCAGTGCATGGGCTTCTTCAAAGTTATCTACCTTAAGAGCCAGATGGAATTCATTATCCCCTAGGTTGTAAGGGGCTTCCCAATCTCTTAGCCAAGTTAGCTCAAGAGTAAAACCAGTGGCACCATCACCTAGATAAACTAAGGTAAAGCTACCGTCTTTTGAATCCTTACGTTTAACTTCTGTGAGTCCTAGGTTGTCTTGATAAAAAGAAAGACTTTTTTCTAAATTAAGAACATTAATATTCTGGTGATTAAAAGTAAATTTCATAATAAACCTCCTCGTATAATATAGTTATGAATTAAGTATATCGGATATGAGGTATAATGTAAATTGGAGACACATTATAAAACAATAGTTTATTTTAAATAAGGAGTGGAGGAATGAGCATGGCGATGGGGTTAATATTCCCAATAATAATCTTAGTAATCATGATAACAATTGTAATAATCATTGTTGGGGTTAGAGGCAGTCTTGGAACCAGTGCTGATGGTGAAGTGCATAGTGAAGGAGGAGAAGATATGATTAAAACTTTATATATATATTTAGTATTATTTGCAACACTTATGATGTCAATAGGGGGTAGTGTCTCGGTGTTTATGTCTGTGGCAGATTTAGTCGCACCAACCCCATACTATCAATCCTATGAAGATTTCCAACTTTATCAGCTAGAAGGAAAAGGTGATTTTGTCGATGCAGATGGAAAACAAAATGTAATTAAACCTACAGAAGCTGAAATAAAAGCAAAGTACGATACAATGATAATAACTGAAAGACAAAGGGAAATTGGCCGGGCTAAAAATTCCTTAATTAAAAGTTTTGGATGGATTTTAATTCCCCTTGGGATTTTCATTTATTTTCAACGTAACTTAGTTAAAACGAAAGCTTAAAAGCAAAAAAACGGATATTTAACAAATTTGGCAAGGTGCCCTAGTTGTTGAATATCCCTTTTTTCGTCAAAATGTGTTATATTAATAAGACAAGCTATTCATAGTAAATAAAGAAGGAGTTTTTAAAATGATCAGAAGATTTATACAGTATTATAAGCCTCATAAAAAGTTGTTTATAATTGATATGGTAAGTGCTTTTGTAGTCGCATTATGTGATTTATTTTACCCAATGATTACAAGAAATATAATAAATGAATATGTTCCAAACAAACAGTTACAACTAATTATTATTTGGGCTGGGATTTTACTTGTTATTTATATTATAAAAGCAGTCCTTAATTATGTCATTCAATATTATGGTCATATTGTAGGCGTTAGAATGCAAGCACATATGCGCAGGGATATATTTAGGCATCTACAAAAGTTACCATTTTCATTTTTTGATGAAAACAAGACAGGTGTTATTATGTCACGTATTATCAATGATTTAATGGATATTACAGAGCTTGCACATCACGGACCAGAAGATGTATTTGTATCTAGTATTATGTTAATTGGATCATTTATTATTCTATCAACGATTAACCTACCCCTTACCCTAATTATATTTGCATTTATACCTTTATTAATATGGTTTTCTATTCATAAAAGAGTTAAAATGTCTGAAGCCTTTAAAGCAACTAGGGTAGAAGTGGCAGAAGTTAATGCTTCACTAGAAAACAGTATATCAGGTGTTAGAGTAGCTAAGGCTTTTGCAAATAAGGAATATGAAGTTGAGAAATTTCAAAAAAGTAATAATAAGTTTCAAGAGGCAAGGGAATATGCTTATAAAGCAATGGCGGAATTCTTTTCTGGAACAAGTTTTATTATTGATCTTTTAAATGTAGTTGTTCTATTAGCAGGTGGCTATTTTACATACAAAGAATATATTAACTTTGGAGATTATGTAGCCTATTTACTTTTTGTTGGATTGTTTTTGGCACCTATTAAAAAACTTGTTCAGTTTGTTGAACAGTACCAATCAGGCATGACAGGTTTTGAGCGGTTTATAGAGCTGATGGATGAAGAACAAGAAAAAGAAGATGATGGGGCAGTATCACTTGAAGACGTTAAAGGAAAAATTGAGTTTAAAAATGTAGGGTTTAACTATGATGAAAATACACAAATCTTCCGTAATATTAATCTAAAGATTGAAAAGGGAAAAACCATTGCCCTAGTAGGCCCATCAGGTGGTGGCAAAACAACACTTTGTCACCTAATTCCTAGGTTTTATGAGATTGATGAAGGAGAAATTCTTTTAGATGACATAGATGTTCGCAATATTAAAAGGGAATCTCTGAGAAAAAACATTGGGATTGTGCAGCAAGATGTATTTTTATTTACAGGCACCATTGGTGAGAATGTTGCTTATGGAAACTTAGATGCCACTGAAGAAGAAGTAATAGAAGCTGCAAAGAAGGCTAATATTCATGAGTATGTTATGACTCTAAAAGACGGCTATAATACAGCTGTTGGCGAGCGAGGTGTTAAGCTCTCTGGAGGACAAAAACAAAGAATCTCGATTGCAAGGATTTTTCTTAAAAACCCTCCTATCCTTATATTAGATGAAGCTACATCGGCTCTAGATAATACAACAGAGCTACTGATTCAAAAATCATTGCAAGTTTTAAGTGAAGGTAGAACAACACTTATCGTAGCCCATCGGTTATCAACCATAAGAAATGCAGACGAAATTGTTGTCCTTACAGGCAAAGGAATACAAGAACAAGGGACTCATGAAGTGCTCCTAGAAAAAGATGGCATGTATGCCTACTTATATAATTCTCAGTTTAGCGCAGTATAAGTAAGAAGAGGGGAATCGTATGTATGAAGATTGGTTGAAAATGCTACAAGGTACAGAATTATTTAAAGATATTGATCCTAGTGAACTAACTAAAATACTGAGGTGTTCAAACCCCAGTATTAAGCAATATAAAAAAAGAGAAATTATAACCATGGAGAAAAGTGACTTTACTGGAATAGGGCTTGTTTTAGAAGGAGAAGTTACTTTAACAAAAGACAACCTAGCCGGGGATCGGTTAATTATAGCTAAAATAAAGACCGGAGATATATTTGGGGAAATTTCAGCATTTGTAGATCAAAATTGGCTAGAGACAGTTACAGCCCGAACAGATTGCCAGATACTTTTTATATCCCCTGATCGCATTATAGGGATGTGTCCCCATATGTGTACAGGTCACCGGATTCTTATACAAAACACGCTTCACTTAGTCTCACAAAAAGCATATGTACTGCATAAGAAAGTTGAAATGTTATCCTTAAGTAGCATAAGGAAAAAGATTAGCACATACTTGCTAGAACAATATTATATGACAGAGAATCGAGTATTCCAAATTCCTCTTAAACGGAATGAATTAGCAGAATACTTGCATATACAAAGGCCATCCTTATCGAGAGAGTTAGCTAATATGCAAGACGAAGGTATTATTGAATTCCAGGGAAATACCTTTCAAATTTTAGAACTTGAATTATTAAAAGAGTGTTTGTAAAGAATAAACATTAAAAGGAGAAAGGAGCTTGAAAATGATTAAAATTATGGCTGACTCAACTTGCGATTTGCCAGAAGATATTGTTAAAAAATATAATATTGGAATAGCCCCCCTAACCATTACCATAGAGGGGAAAGAATATCGTGATCGAATAGACCTTACACCAGATGAGTTTTATCATATACTTCAAACCTTGGAAGAAAGTCCAACCACGTCAATGCCAAGCCCGTCAGAATATTTACAAATAATAAATGGCGCAATAGAAGAAGGGCATACGCAGATATTATGTATTTGTATGTCTAGTGGTACCAGTGGATCTTATCAATCAGCAGCACTGGCAAAAGAATATTTCTATGAAAAATTCCCGGATTCTAAAATAGAAATTCATGTGGTGGATTCGAAATGTATGAGCCATGGAAGCGGGTACTTAATTTTAAAAGCTGCAATGCTAAGAGATGAAGGATTTACTTTTAAAGATCTAGTAGCGTTTACCGAAGTTTATAAGAAAAACATTAAACACTTCCTTAGTGTAGACGATTTAGATAACTTAATTAGAAGTGGAAGACTGACCAATGCAAGTGCATTTATTGGCAAAATATTAAAAATTAAGCCTATTATGTCGATGCGAAAGGGAAAAGGAGCTATTGTAGCCAAAGAACGAGGAAGTAAAAAGGTGTTAAACCATTATGTAAAAGAATTTAATATAAGAAATGATGAAGAGATTACAGATTTTATAATTATAGGCTATACATCAAATAGGGCTATTGCAGAGATATTAAAGCAAAAGATTTCCCAGGAAACAAATTTTAAAGGGGAAATATATATTATGCAAATGGGTATGGCAGTAGGAACCCATGTTGGAAGTGGGGGCGTTTCTATGTATTTTGTCGAAAAAGGACATAGGAAAGATGGCTTGTTGGTTAATGAGTTAAATGCTTTAATAGAGAAGAAAAATGAAATGGTGGAAAAACTAAAAAACAGAAATAAGTAATATTGTAAATTTAAAACAGCAGGATCCTAATTAAGCCAGGAACCTGCTGTTTTTATATAGAAAATATTAATTATCGATTGAGTAATTTTTCCGCCATAGGTGCTCTTAGCATACTAGCTGATGGCATATAGTCACCTAAAAGAGGTGTTAAATAATATTTAAAAGCATCGGTTACGTGATTACCTTTGAGGTTAATAAAATCATCAGGCATTAGCTTGGTTTTTGCAGCAATTTTATCTAAAGCGGTTAGCTGATAATCTACAGAGTAATAACCAGTTCTATGAATGGTAATGGATCCATCTACATTATGCCAAAGAGCAAACTGAGCGGCTTTTTCGCCTACTTCCCTAGCTTCTTGTTGATCTACATTAGATACGCATCCCATAAAAGCTCGTTGTAAGTAGCCAAAAGTATCAGAGCGGACTCTTTCAATTTGTAGTTTTTCTTTTATTTGTGCTGTTAGAATATCACCTAAAGCGCCCGTGCCGGACAACTCTACATTTCCGTGGGCATCTTGGCCACAACTTTCGAACTTAGTAATAATAGGGACGCCGTGCTCATCTTGGATTCCTTCAGAAACAGCAACGATACATCTACCATATTTAGCGTAAACTTCCTTAACATCCATTATAAAATCATCCATAATAAAAGGTCTTTCAGGCAGATAGACAAGGTGAGGGCCATCATCGGGATATTTTTGTGCAATAGCAGAGGCGGCGGCTAAAAATCCAGCATGACGTCCCATAACAACGCCAATATGTACCCCTGGCAAGGCTCTATTATCGAGATTGATACCTATAAAAGCCTGAGCCACAAATTTAGCGGCAGATCCATATCCGGGGGTATGATCATTGATTAAAAGATCATTATCAATGGTTTTGGGAATATGAATAGCTCTAAAATCATATTTTTCAAGCTTGGCTTGTTCATTAACGATTCTTACAGTATCTGCAGAGTCGTTGCCACCAATATAAAAAAAGTATCTAACATCATGCGCCTTAAAGACACGAAATATTTCATGGCAATATGCTTGATCTGGTTTATCTCTGGTTGAAAAAAGGGCAGATGACGGTGTTATAGCAACTTGTTCAAGATTATGAGTGGTTTCTTGTGTTAAATCAAGAAAATTCTCATTGATAATACCGTTAACCCCGCCTATTGCACCATACACTTTTGAAATTTGTGGGAACTTTCTTGATTCAAGAGCAGCTCCTACTAGAGACTGGTTAATGACTGCTGTAGGCCCCCCGCCCTGTGCTATTACTACTTTTCCTTTTAGTTTCATTTATTATTTCCCCTCTCGATTATATATATAAGATTCGAATAACAATGTACAATTAACATTATACCATATAAAGTAAGAAAGGTAAAAAGTCCTTTGAGCATGGTTAATAAACTGCCAAAATACGTGCAATAGGGACAAATTTGTGATACAATTATCAAGGTACATAAAATAATGAAGGGGGGAATTAATATGATTGAAAAAAGAAGTGTAGGTTTATCATTGCTGTTTGCAATTCTAACGTGCGGACTTTATACTATTTACTGGTTCATAAAAATTACGGATGAAGCCAATGCACTTAGTGGTGAGGAAGGAACATCCGGGGGGGTGTCTTTTTTATTAGTGCTTGTCACATGTGGTATTTATACTTTATTCTGGAACTATAAAATGGGTAAGGCTATACACAAGGCACAATACAAGGCAGGCGTAGCGGCTACAGATAACTCTGTTTTATACTTAGTTCTTTCAATATTTGGATTAGGAATAATACCTTATTGTATTATCCAATCAGATATTAATGCATTGGTTTAATAGACATATGTTAAAAAAAAACGAGGCAGTAATACTTGGACTAATGGTTGTGGCTTTAAGTATATTTGTATATTTTAAAGACCCATTTAATGGGCCCATTTTGCCTTGCATATTTAACAAAATAACAGGATTTTACTGCCCAGGTTGTGGAATGACTAGGGCAGTAAACTCCTGTTTTAAATTTGACTTTTACCAAGCCCTAAGGTTTAATGCATTACTATTTATAATGCCTATAACCCTGGGCGCTTATTATCTTGCAAAGCACATGAAAAAGCCTAAAATAGCAACAATAATACTGATTATAATGCTTGCTATAGCTGTTGGATATGGCATTTTAAGAAATATACCTCAGTTTGATTTTCTAGCACCTATTTCAAATAAATATCTTAGTTTAGGCCATCTACTAAATAGTATAAAGTCTTAACCAAAACGCCAGTGGCACCTTTAGGTAGATAGCCACTTGGTTTACCTAGAAATGAAGTGCCTGCAATATCTAGGTGAACCCAAGGCGTATCATTTACAAATTCTTGTAGAAATAATCCAGCAGTTATAGTTCCGGCACCTCTGCCACCTGTGTTGGTTAAATCCCCAACAGTTCCTTTTATAAGCTCTTTATAATCATCATGAGTAGGAAGTTGCCAAATGTTTTCACCAGCCAATTTAGAGGCTGCTGTAATTTGGCCCATTAGCTCATCATTATTTGTAATAGCGCCAGTGTAGGTGTGGCCTAAGGCTACTACACAGGCACCCGTAAGGGTTGCAACGTCTATTACCTTATTTGCTTTTTCTACAGTTGTAGCATACCACAGAGCATCGGCTAGGGTAACTCTACCTTCAGCATCCGTGTTTAATATTTCAATCGTCTTCCCTGACATAGAACTAATCACATCTCCAGGTTTATAAGCAGCTCCAGAGATCATATTTTCGCAGGCAGCTACAATAGCCACTACATTTTGCTTAAGGTTGGAGGTAGCAATTGCCTTCATAGCTCCAATAACCGCAGCTGAGCCAGCCATGTCAGACTTCATATCAACCATACTGTCCGTGGGTTTAATAGAGTACCCACCTGAATCATACGTAAGACCTTTTCCGACAAGAGCAATTTTTTCATCACTATCTGGATTTCCATTCCAAGTCATTACAATAAGTTGTGGCTCGTGAGCTGACCCTTTTGAAACAGCTAAAAAAGCTTTCATTCCTATTTCAGATACTTCGTCTCTTCCATAAACATCCACTTTAACCCCAAGAGGCTTTAATTCATTTTTTGCAGCCATAGCAAGTTTTTTTGGGGTAAGGGTTATAGCAGGCTCATTCACTAAATCCATTGCCAAAAAAACACTATTTATAAGAAGAGTGGCCTTCTCCATAGCAATAATTGCATCTTCCTTTTGCTCGTCTGATACAACAACATATACGTCTTTAACCGTTGGAACAATCTTTTTTTCAGTTAAATATTTTTCAAAGCGATACTCTGATCCTAGTAAGCCTTCTGCAGTAGCCTGAACAACTTGGTTAAAACAAAGATCTTTTAACGTTTCTACGGTAATATTGACACTCTTTACCTTTAATCTCATCAGTTCCTTGCCGAGTTTATAAAAAGCTCTTCTCAGAGAGTCAATTTGAAGATGATCTTCATTTCCAAGACCCAATAAAATAACTTTTTTCCCGCTATATGACACATCAGAATAAATATCACCTGATTTGGCTTTAAATAAATCATTTTCCGTAATAAAATGATAGAGATCTGTAGATCCTTTAATATCTGTAAAGCCCTCGAAAACTGTGATGATTTCAACTAAACCACCAGTACCAATATGAAAATTCATTTCATTCACTCCATTTCGTTTTACCTAATATTGTTAACCTATTCTATTATAACAGAAGTTGCTTATAAGAACTAATAAGCATATAATATAAACAACATAATAAAACGACAAGATATAACAAAACAACAATATATAATATAAGCAATTTTATATGGGATAGATTATGTGGTAGGAGGATTAATATGTACACGGTGCTAGATTTAATAGAAAAAGTGATCAACATTGAACAAAAAGGCTATGAAATGTATACATTAATAAGTCTAATGGAAGATATAGATGAAAATATAAAAGTAGTCGCTAGAATATTAGCAAGCGAAGAAAAAAGACATGAACAAATATATATAAAACTGAAAGAGGAAGTAGAAGCAGGAGAAGTGCCACCTATCGATTTTAGTACTTATGATAAAGCCTCTAACTTAATTAGTAGTTTTAGGTACCCTGTTATGGGGCACTTAAAGGATATTGAACAATTGCTTAATATTGCACTTGATTTTGAAGAACAAAGTATTTCTTTAGTGATCAGTATACAAGGCTTATTAATTAAGGAATACGGAGATTCAGTATCCGTTACTTATGATGCATTAACACAAATCATTGAACAAGAGAAGAAACATATCCAAAATATTGAAAGATTCCTACGTTAAGTGCTATAATGTAAGTAAGTATACTTAAGAAGGAGGAAACACCATGGATAACTTAGTTATTACAATTGGGCGTCAGTATGGAAGTGGGGGTAGGAATATTGGCAAGGCCCTTGCAAAGGCCTTAAATATTCCTTGCTATGATAAAGAATTATTAGCAGAAGTAGCAAAAGAAAGTGGATTTTCAGAA